>JBKJRR010000055.1:0-7432 GCA_046594635.1 Burkholderiaceae bacterium | reverse complement strand
ATTTGCGGTCCGGCGCTCACGAGCACGCCGTGTCCGGGCCTGATGTTGAGGCCTACAATCAAACATAAGACCAGCTACCAAACATATGTTGCCATGACCAGCCGCGAACAGGAAATCCTGGACATCTTGCGCGATGACCCGCTGATCGCGCAGCAGGCGCTGGCCGGGCGGCTGAGTATCAGCCGGGCCGCGGTGGCGGGCCACATCATGCAGCTGGTGCGCAAGGGACTGGTGCTGGGCCGCGGTTATGTGCTGGCCGAGCAGGGCTTTGTACTGGCCATTGGTGCGGCCAACATGGACATTACCGGCAGCAGCCCACACGCCCTTGTGGCCCATGACTCGACGCCTGGCCAGATCCGATGCACGCCGGGTGGGGTGGCGCGCAATGTGGCGGAAAACCTGGCGCGGCTGGGCAACGATGTGCGCCTTGTCAGCGTGGTCGGTGGTGACCTGTTCGGCACCCGGCTGCTCGAGAGCACGCGTCGCGCCGGCGTTGATGTGCAAGGCTGCCTGGTGCTGGACGACCACGCCACGTCAACTTATCTGTCGCTGCATGGACCTGACGGCGATATGGCCATGGCGCTCAACGACATGGCGATCCTGGAGCAGATCACGCCCGAGCGGCTGGCCCCGGTTGCGGGGCGCGTGCGCCATGCCCGCGCTGTGCTGGTGGACTGCAATCTGTCCGAAGCGGCACTGTCATGGGTCTTCGGCCATGCCCATGCCGAGGTGATTTTTGCCGAGCCGGTGTCGGCTTTCAAGTGCCGACGCCTGCTGCCCTGGCTGGGCCAGGTGCATACGCTCAAGGCCAATCGGCTGGAGACACAGGCGCTGACCGGCCTGCCAGTGGCCGACGATGCCGGCCTGGTGCAGGCCGCGCACTGGTTGCATGAACAGGGTGTGCAGCACGTCGTGCTCAGTCTGGGCGAGCGCGGTGTGTACTGGAGTGTGCGCGCAGGTGACAGCGGCTGGCAGGCAGCGCTCGCGGCAACCATGGTCAGTGTCACCGGCGCCGGCGACGCCATGATGGCGGGTTTGCTTCACGGCTATCTGCGCGGCGATCCGTTGGTTCAGACCATTGCCTTTGCCAGCGGCTGCGCCGCGATGACGCTGGGTGCGCCACAAGCCAACCATGTCAGCCTGTCAGTGGCAGCCGTGCAGCAGTTGGTGCAGGCGCAAGTCGGCAATGACCCTTCTTCTTTTTCTTCGATCCAGGAGCCCCTGCGGCCAAAGCCATGAACCCGTACCTCGATATCCTTCCCGAAGTGGCCCAGGCCCTGGCTGGCGGACAACCCGTCGTGGCGCTGGAGTCCACCATCATTTCGCACGGCATGCCGTACCCGCAGAACGTGTCCACAGCGTTACGTGTCGAACAGGAGATCCGCGATCACGGCGCAATTCCGGCCACCATCGCCGTGGTGGGTGGCCGGCTCAAGGCCGGGCTGTTTCCCGCGCAGATCGAGGATCTCGGGCGCCAGGGCGTGGCGGTGGCCAAGGTCAGCCGGCGCGACCTGCCGTTCATCGTGCGCAGCGGCGGTATTGGCGCCACCACCGTGGCCTCGACCATGATCATTGCGGCCATGGCCGGCATCCGGGTGTTTGCCACCGGTGGCATCGGCGGTGTGCACCGCGGAGCACAACAAAGTTTTGATGTTTCCGCCGATCTGCAGGAGCTGGCCCGCACGTCGGTGGCCGTGGTCTGCGCCGGCGCCAAGTCGATTCTGGATCTGCCGTTGACGCTGGAGTATCTGGAGACGCACGGTGTACCGGTCATCGGCTACCGGACCGACCGGCTGCCGGCGTTTTACACCATCGACAGCGATTGTCCGGTCGACTACCGGCTCGACTCTGCGCAGGATATCGCGCAGGCCCTGATCGCCAAATGGGCACTGAACCTGCAAGGCGGTGCAGTGGTTGCCAACCCGGTGCCGCTGGCTTTTTCAATGCCGCGTGCGCGTATCGATGCCGCGATCGAACAGGCTTTGCAGGAAGCCGCGTCACGCCACATCACCGGCAAGGAGGTCACGCCGTTTTTGCTGGGTCGGGTGTCCGAGCTGACCGGCGGCGACAGCCTGGCGACCAATATCGAACTGGTGCTGAACAATGCCCGTCTGGCCAGCGAGATTGCAGTGCAGATCGCCCGGCTGGGTGGTTATGATCAGTTCAAATAGAGCCCGGCGGACCGCCAAGGCAGCGCGACGCCTACCGGGAAAGTCCGGATGGTGGTTGCACGGGCGCGGGCTTAGGCTCGTGCGGTATGTTTTCGCATCTCAACCCTGATTGAAAGAACGGCATCATGAAACTTCACACCCAACTCGGCATTCTGGCTGTTGCAATGGCCGCGAGCCTGCAGGCAATGGCCGACCCCGCCATCGTGTACGACATGGGCGGCAAGTTTGACAAGTCCTTCAACGAAGCTGCCTACAACGGCATGGAGCGCTGGAAGAAGGAAACCGGCAAGAACTACCTCGAGTTCGAGGTGACCAACGAGGCCCAACGCGAGCAGGCGATCCGGCGCATGGCCGAAAAAGGCGCCAGCCCGATCATCGCCATGAGTTTCAGCCAGGCAAGCGCGATCGAAAAGGTGGCCAAGGATTTTCCCAAGCTCAAGTTCGCCATCATCGACATGGTGGTTGACCTGCCCAATGTGCAGTCGGTCGTGTTCAAGGAGCAGGAAGGCAGCTTCCTGGTGGGCATGATGGCGTCCATGGCCAGCAAGACCGGCAAGGTCGGATTTGTCGGCGGCATGGATATCCCGCTGATCCGCAAATTCCAGTGTGGTTACGAGCAGGGCGCCAAGTTTGCCAACCCCAAGGCTGAAACCTTCGGCAACATGACCGGCACCACCGGCGCGGCCTGGAACGACCCGGCGCGTGGCGGTGAACTGGCCAAGGCCCAGTTTGCCAAGGGCGCCGACGTCATCTTTGCTGCCGCAGGCGGCACCGGCATGGGGGTTTACCAGGCCGCCAAGGATGGCGGCAAACTGGCGATCGGTGTGGACAGCAACCAGAACCATCTGCAGCCCGGCACCATGCTCACGTCCATGCTCAAGCGCGTGGATGTCGCCGTGTACAACGTGTCCAAGAACCACAAGCCTGGCATGTCGGTGCTCGGTCTGAAAGAAGGTGGTGTCGACTACGCAATTGACAAGAACAACGAGAAGCTGGTCACCGCCGACATGAAGAAGAAGGTTGACGCCGCCAAGGCCGACATCATTTCCGGCAAGATCAAGGTGGCAGACTACATGGCCGCCAACGCCTGCAAATATTGAGATAGTGGATCTTCCTACTGCGCGGGCCAATTTGACGCCTGTGGTGCACACCGTACGCTGGTACGGCGCCGCTCCTCGACGCCAACTTGACCCGCTCGCTACGGAATCTGCACTGTCTCTGGGGCATTGATTCCAATCTATTGACCGACTGATGGCGACTGCTCCGACACCAGCACTAGCGGTCGAGATGCTCGGTATCAACAAGCGCTTTGGCCCGGTACAGGCCAATGCCGATGTAAACCTGACGGTTGCCCGCGGCACGGTGCATGGCATCGTGGGGGAGAACGGCGCGGGCAAGAGCACGCTGATGTCGGTGCTGTACGGGTTCTACACCAGCGACAGCGGCTCGATCAAGGTTTTTGGCAAGAACGTGTCGATCCGCAACGCCCACGAGGCGATTGCGCTGGGCATCGGCATGGTGCACCAGCACTTCATGCTGGTCGAGACGCTCTCTGCGTTGGAAAACGTGATGCTGGGCGCCGAACCGCATGTGCTGCTGCACAAGGCAGAGGCTGTCGTGCGAAGCCGGCTGACCGAGCTGATGGAGTCGACCGGCCTGAAGGTCTCGCTTGATGCGCTGGTCGGCGATTTATCGGTCGGAGACCGGCAGCGGCTGGAAATTCTCAAGGCCTTGTACCGCGGCGCGAAGGTGCTGATCCTGGACGAACCCACGGCCGTATTGACACCGCAGGAGACCGAGCAGTTGTTCGGTGTGCTGACGCTGTTGCGTGAACAAGGCACGACGATTCTGCTGATCACGCATAAGCTCAAGGAAGTCATGCGCCTGTGTGACCATGTCACGGTGATGCGGGGCGGACGCGTGGTGCAGGAGGTGGCAATTGCGTCGGCCACGATCGAAGGCCTGGCTGAGGCCATGGTCGGGCGCAAGGTACAGATGGGCCGGGTTGACGAGAGCGAAAAACCGCCCGGAGCCGTGTTGCTTACGGCCCACGGAATCCATGTACGTGATGGCATGGGTGTGGTGCGCCTGCACGACCTGGCGCTTGAACTCAAGGCGGGCGAAATTGTCGGTGTCGCCGGCGTGTCCGGCAATGGCCAAAGTGAATTGCTCGAAGTGCTGTCCGGGCTGCTGGCGCCGGGGCAGGGCCACATGCGCGTGGGTGAACACCCTTTCGATGCCGGTGCCTGGATTGATCCACGTACTGCACGTGAGATCGGTATCGCCCATGTGCCGGAAGATCGACACGAACGGGCCATGGTGATGAGTTTTGCGGCCTGGGAGTCGGCCGTGCTCGGGTACCAGTCGCTGTCGCAATACTGCCGCGGCGGCTGGATGCAGCATGCGCAGATGCAGGAGGCGACCACCGACATGATGGAGCGATTCGATGTGCGTCCACGTGACGCGCAGCTTCTGTGCGCGAGTTTTTCCGGTGGCAACCAGCAAAAGCTGGTGCTTGCGCGCGAACTCGGTCAGGCTCCCAAGGTGCTGCTGGTCGGCCAGCCGACACGCGGCGTCGACATCGGTGCGATCGAATTCATCTACGGGCAATTGCGCGCCATGCGCGATGCCGGTTGTGCGGTACTGGTGGTGTCCAGTGAACTGGACGAAATCCTGGCCTTGTCGGACCGCGTGATCGTCATGAACCAGGGCCATGTGGCCGGCGAGTTGCCCATTGCCCAGTGCAACGAAAAAACACTGGGCATGTTGATGATTGGCGGCGCACGTGACAAGGCCGCGATTGTTTCGAAGGGGGCGCCGGCGTGACCATACAACCGCTGCCGCGTTGGGCCGATCTGATTTTGCTGCCGGTGCTGAACCTGGCGGTGGCCCTGTTGGCGGCCGGGGTCATGGTTTGGCTTGTGGGGCAGAATCCGCTGGAGGTGATCACGGTGCTGGTGCATGGTGCTTTCGGCACCCCGCGGGGGCTGAGTTACACCTTGTATTACGCGACCACGTTCGTGTTTACCGGACTGGCGGTGGCGGTGGCGTTTCACGGCGGCCTGTTCAATATCGGCGGTGAAGGCCAGGCCATCATGGGTGGTCTGGGCACGGGCCTGGTGGCCTTGTGGTTGTCGGCCAGTTTGCCAATTTGGCTGATGTTGCCGCTGATGCTGGTGGTGGGCGCCTTGTTCGGCATGGTCTGGGCGGCGATACCGGGCTACCTGCAGGCCTACCGCGGCAGCCATGTGGTGATCACCACCATCATGTTCAACTTCCTGGCCAGCAGCCTGCTGGTTTACCTGCTGGTCAACCACCTCAAGGTGCCGGGCAACATGTCGGTCGAGAGTGCGCCATTTGCCGAATCGGCCAAGTTGCCCGGCATGCATACCTTCATGGGCTGGCTGGGTGTCGAATGGCCGAACTCGCCGCTCAATACCAGCGTGTTCCTCGCGGTAGTCGCGGCCGTGGCGGTGTATTACCTGCTGTGGCACACGCGGTTCGGTTATGAATTGCGTGCCACCGGCTCCAGTGCGCGGGCCGCAGCCTATGCCGGCATTCACCCGAATCGTCAGGTCATCATGGCGATGGGGGTGTCGGGCGCATTGGCCGGCCTGGTCGGCATGAACGAGATCGCCGGCGTCAATGGTCGGTTGATGCTCGAGTATGTGAGCGGCGCGGGATTCACCGGCATTGCGGTCTCGCTGATGGGGCGCAGCCACCCGTTTGGCATCGTGCTGGCCAGCCTGCTGTTTGGCGCCTTGTTCCAGGGCGGCGCCGAGGTGAGTTTCGAGGTGCGCGGGTTCAGCCGCGACATGGTGGTGATGCTGCAGGGTTTCATCGTGTTGTTTTCAGGTGCCATGGCCTATGTGATGGCCCCGGCGGTTGCGCGCATCGTCAGCATGGTGCGCAGCGGTGCAGCCACCACAGCGACAGACAAGGGAGCTGCCCATGGATGAAGCCATGATCGGTTCGCTGATTGCGTCGACGCTGCGCGTCTCGACGCCGTTGATCCTGTGTGCGCTGGCCGGCCTGTTGTCTGAACGCTCCGGTGTGATCGACATCGGGCTCGAAGGCAAGATGTTGTTCGCCGCGTTTGCGGCCGGCGCGGCGGGTGTGACTTTCGGCTCTACCACCATCGCCCTGGTGATTGCGATGGGCACCACCGTGTTGTTGTCATGGCTGCACGGCTTCGCCTGTGTCACCCATCGCGGCGATCAGGTGGTCTCGGGTGTGGCCATCAACATCATCGCAGTGGGCATGACGGCGGTGCTGGGTATCGCCTGGTTTGCGCAAGGCGGTCAGACGCCGTCGGTCACCAACGAGGTGCGCCTGCAGGCCGTGATGCCCGGTGTGGTTGCGGCATTGCAAGGCGTACCGGTATTGGGGAATGTCATCGGCCAGGGCCTGCTGAGTCACAACATCATGGTGTATGTCGCTTTGGCGCTGGTGCCGGCGGTTTGGTGGCTGATGTTCCGCACCCGATTCGGCCTGCGCCTGCGCGCGGTCGGCGAAAACGCGCACATGGTTGACGCAGCTGGCGTGTCTGTCTCGCGCATGCGTTATGCAGCGCTGACGCTCAACGGCCTGCTCTGTGGCCTTGCCGGAAGCTACCTGGTACTGGCGCAAAACGCGGCCTTCGTGCCCAACATGACGGCCGGGCGTGGCTTCATGGCACTGGCGGCATTGATTTTCGGCAAGTGGCATCCGGTCAAGGCGTTCTGGGCCTGCCTGTTGTTCGGCTTTCTTGACGCAGTGGCGATCCGATTGCAAGGGGTCGCGCTGCCGGGTATCGGACTGGTACCGGTACAACTGATACAGGCCTTGCCTTACCTGCTGACCGTCATCCTGCTGGCCGGTTTCATTGGCCGCACAGTTGCGCCGCAGGCCTTGGGCAGGCCTTACTTGAAGGAGCGCTAATTCCCATGACCACCGATGTCGCGTTGACCCCGCAAGAGCAGGACGCCCTGTTGGCGGCCGCACGTGCAGCGATGGACAAGGCGTATGCGCCGTACTCGAATTTTCATGTGGGTGCCGCCGTGCTCGATGAGAACGGCCAGATCCATAGCGGCTGCAATGTCGAGAACGCCGCTTACCCGCAAGGTGTCTGTGCCGAGGCCGGTGCCTTGAGCGCCATGGTGCTTGCCGGTGGCAGCCGGGCGCGGGCCGTGCTGGTCGTGGGCCCTGGCGACGCACTGGTCACACCGTGTGGGGGTTGCCGCCAGAAGATGCGCGAGTTTGCCGCGCCCGAAACGCCGGTG
>JBKJRR010000167.1:0-20625 GCA_046594635.1 Burkholderiaceae bacterium | reverse complement strand
CCAAGGAACTGCTGGATTGAACGGCCAGCATACATCGCGCAGGCACACATGCAGTTAACCGACATACTGGCCCAGATGGGGGGCCTTCAATCCGTGGCGCGCGACCTGGGCGTGAGCCAGAGCGACGTAGCGACCGGCGCCGACGCCCTGCTGCCCGCCATCCTGGGGGGCTTCAAGAAGCAGGCCCAGTCGTCACCCACCGGGGGCCTGGACGGCTTAGGCGGACTGCTCGGCCAGTTGGGCGGGGGCAGCCTGCTAGACCAGGTGCTGTCACCCCAGCCTACCGATGTGGGACAGGGCAACGACGTGCTGGGGCAGATCTTTGGCTCCAAGGACGTCAGCCGCTCGGTGGCGCAGAACGCATCGGTACAGACTGGTCTGGACTCGGGCTTACTCAAGAAGATGCTGCCCATGCTGGCCATGTTGGTTGCGGGCTATATGGCTAAACAGGGTCAGGCGGTGCCGGCGCAAGATGCCGGAAGTGGACCGGCTGGCCTTGGTGGATTGCTCGGAGGTCTGCTGGGCGGTGGCGCAGGCGGTGGGCCGGTTTCAGGAGGCAGTGGCGGCCTAAGCGGCCTAGGCGCCATGTTCGACATGAACGGAGATGGCAACGCGCTGGACGACATTCTTCGCATGGCGGGCAAAGCGATGCGTTGACCAAGGACGTGCCGGTGCTGGCGCGCCCCTGAATGGGATCGCAACGGCATGTATTCCTACGCAGCCACAGCCAGGCGCCGACTGGTGCTGACGACTTTGATTCCTAAAATTGAAGCATCCGCAGCAGTGCGCGCTTTAAGGGAGTCCATACCATGAGTTTCAAGCCAATTAGTCTGGTTCTCGTTGGCGCGCTGCTGTCCGCCTGTGGCAACCAGATCGCAAACCCGGTCACCGGCAAGCTTGAACGCTCGGTGATGAACGAAGCGCAAGAGATCGAAATCGGTCGCAAAGAGCACCAGTCGCTGTTGCAAGAAATGCCGGCTTACGCCGATGCGAAAGTTCAAGCCTACGTCAATACGGTGGGGCAAAAACTGGCGCGCCAATCTCACCGTGCCAACCTGCAATGGACGTTTACGGTCATCGACAGTCCGGACATCAACGCGTTCGCGTTGCCCGGTGGCTACGTCTATATCACCCGTGGCCTGATGGCTTACCTGGAAAGCGAGGCCGACCTGGCTGGCGTCATCGGCCATGAAATCGGACATGTGACGGCGCGCCACGGGGCACAGCGGGCGACGCGCCAGCAGAACGCCGGGATTGGCGTAGTGGCCGCGACAATACTGGGCGCCGTGCTCGAGAGCCAGGGCGTCAGCGGTGCGGGCCAGGCTGCCGGCAACCTGTCGCAGGCAGCCGCGGCCGGATATGTCGCTTCATACAGTCGCGACCAGGAACTTCAAGCCGACGGTTTGGGCGCCGAATACCTCTCTCGCAACCAGTACGACCCGAGCAACATGGTTGATGTGATCCAGGTGCTCAAAAACCAGGAGCAGTTTGCCGCTGACCAGGCGCGCGCGCAGGGTCGCGATCCGGGGGCACGCGGCGGCTGGCTGGCATCCCATCCAAGCAACGACCAGCGACTCTCCGAAATCAAGGCACTGGCGGCAAAATACCGCGGCCAGGCCAACTATTCGGACGACGGGAGAGCGCGCTATCTGCAGGTCATCGAAGGCATGCAATTTGGCGAGAGTGAAACGCAAGGAATGACGCGAGGTCGAAACTTTTACCATCGCGCACTGGGCATCGCAATCACTGCGCCCGAGCAATGGAGCATTCAGAACCTGGCCGATCGGCTGGTGCTGCTCAACGGCGCACGTGATGCGGCATTGATGCTTCGCACGGTGCCGGCGCAAGCGGGTACCACCCACGATGAGATCATCCGCAACCTGCTCAAACCCACTGGCGGTACTACGGAGCGACTCACCGTCAGCAGCATGCAGGCCACCCATTTCACCGGCACGCGGGCCAATGCGCAAGGCCAGGCCGAAGCGGTCGAGGCGACCATCGTCAACGGACCGCGGGACCAACGCTACATCCTGTTGTTGGGCGCGCGTGATGCCGGCGCGCTGCAACGCGCCCGGGCACCGTTGCGCCAGGCGCGGGACTCGTTCCGACCGCTGTCGGCCAGCGAAAGCGCGCAAGTGCGCATGTGGTTCCTGCGTGTTGCACCGTTTCCATCCGGTGGATTCGCCGAGCTGGCGCGCCGCTCGCCACTGGACAATGCCGAACGCCATTTGCGCCTGATCAATGGTTATTACGGCGGCGGACAACCTGCGGCGGGCCAACAGGTCAAGGTGGTAGAAGCACGATAGGCTGGTCACCTGCGCCTGACTGCACAAGCAAATGCGCGCATGCGCAAGCTTCCTGGACCTTGCCACGCTTGCCCTGCTAGGTGCGGAAAATGTGGTCGCCGATAACGGCGAAGCCTATGCCGGTCACCGCAGGCGGGAGACCTTGAATGACCCACCCGAGTACAAGCATTACGGTGGCCAGAACAAAGAGCATGATTGCAATCGCCCTTTGACTCATGGGTTCTCCAAGGTGTGCATTGCGGAACGCCTGGGTCGTGTATTGATCAAGCGCCCACGCATGCGGTCTGGATAAATCCGGCACTGCAGGTTCATACCTGCCAAAGGATTTTTAGCGCCCTTCGGAACGCTTGGCACCGACAAATAGTGCCGAATGCATGCCGGCGTTGTCCTACGCAACAGCGCGGTTAACACGGTCGCGGTGCATCCGCAGTGGATGGTAGGCTGACGCTAGCCATTGCAGGCGCAACATGCACGCATCTGCACATGCTGCACGGCGACTGCACCCTTGCCCGCAATACGGGCCTGCCGGCAGCAAATCTCCGTTCAATCGCGGACGGCCAACCAAGGAACCCCCATGAAAATTCTGATGATCCTGACCTCGCACGACCAACTCGGCAACACCGGCAAAAAGACGGGCTTCTGGCTGGAGGAATTTGCGGCGCCCTATTACATCTTCAAGGATGCGGGCGCCGACATCGTGCTCGCTTCGCCCCTGGGTGGGCAGCCGCCGCTCGACCCCAAGAGCGACGAAGAAGAAGCGCAGACCAAAGATACGCGCCGCTTCAAGAAGGACAAGGCTGCCAATGAAGCACTGGCCCACACCACCAAGCTGGCCGCGGTCACTAGTGGAAGTTTCGACGCGGTGTTCTACCCGGGTGGGCACGGTCCGTTGTGGGACCTGGCAGAAGATACAGACTCCATCAGGTTGATCGAGTCTATGGCGGCAGCCGGCAAGACGGTATCTGCGGTGTGCCACGCACCCGCCGTGTTTCGCCATACGAAGTCGATCGACGGCGCGCCGCTGGTCAAGGGCAAGAAGGTCACCGGTTTTACCAACAGCGAAGAAGATGCAGTGCAGCTGACCCAGGTTGTGCCCTTTCTGGTGCAGGACATGCTGGAGTCGAATGGCGGTATCTACAGCAAGGGCAACGACTGGCTGCCCTACGTGGTCACCGACGGCAAACTGATCACCGGCCAAAACCCAGCGTCATCAGCCGAAGCGGCGCTCGCCGTATTGGCGCAAATCAAGGGCGCCTGACGCGTCTGACCCGACCGAAAACAGAAAAGCTATGGCCTACCAAAGCACCAATCCCTACAACGGCGAGGTCGTCAAGACCTTCGATGAAATCAACGATGCGCAGCTTCAGACCAAGATAGAAGTGGCGCAAGACTGTTTTGACCAGGTCTGGCGACACAAGAGTTTTGCCGAACGCAAGGCAGTGTTGACTCGCGCTGCGGCAATCATGCGCGAACGCACACAGGAGTTCGCTGAACTTATCACCATCGAGATGGGCAAGCTGATCGCGCAAAGCCAGGGAGAGGTCAAATTGAGTGCGGCCATCCTCGACTACTACGCCGAAAACGCAGAAGCCTTTCTGGCGCCAGAAAAGCTCAGCACGTCCAGGGGCGACGCCGTCGTCGAGAGCAGTCCGATCGGCGTGTTGTTCGGCGTGGAGCCGTGGAACTTCCCTTACTACCAGATCGTGCGTTTTGCCGCGCCCAACCTGATGGCGGGCAACGTCGTGATGGTCAAGCACGCGTCCAACGTGCCGCAATGCGCGCTGGCCTTTGAGCGCTTGCTCGAAGAGGCGGGTGCGCCGGTCGGGGCCTATACCAACCTGTTCATCTCCAAGGACCAGGTCGCCCAGGTCATCGACAACGACCGCATCCGCGCCGTCGCCTTGACAGGCAGCGAAGCCGCCGGGGCGGTCGTCGCCCAGCGCGCCGGCAAGAACCTGAAAAAGTCCACGCTGGAACTCGGTGGTAGCGACGCCTTCATCGTGCTGGACGACGCTGACCTGGACAAGGCTGTGAAACATGCGGTCAGTGGTCGCATGGGCAACAGCGGCCAGGCCTGCACGGCGTCCAAGCGCATCATCGTTGTCGAGGCACTGGCAGAGCAATTCCTGGAGAAGTTCCAGACCGCGATGAAGTCCTTCGAGCCGGGCGACCCACTCGACGCCAAGACCACACTGGCACCGCTGTCGTCGATGCAGGCGCTCGAAACGCTGCAGGGACAGGTCGATGTGGCTGTGGCGCACGGTGCACGGCTGCTGACCGGCGGCAAGCGTATTGACGGACATGCCGGCGCGTTCATGCAACCGACAATTCTGACGAATCTGAAAGCTGACAACCCGGCCTATATGCAGGAGTTCTTCGGGCCTGTGGCGCTGTTCTTCCGCGTGCCGGACGAAGCCGCCGCAGTAGCGCTGGCCAATGATTCGCCTTTCGGCCTAGGCGGGTCGGTGTTCACACAGGACGTTGAACGCGGCAAACGCGTGGCCCGGCAGATCGATACCGGTATGGTATTCATCAACTCAGCCGCAGTGTCGACACCCGACCTGCCTTTCGGTGGCGTCAAGAACTCGGGTTACGGGCGGGAACTCTCCGGCGCCGGCATCCAGGAGTTCGTCAACAAGAAGCTGATCAGGGTGAACTGACGCCTGCACCGATCTGTACGCTGACCGTCGCGTTGCGCACAGCTGCGCCAACCATCGACCGCCACGACGGCTGCGACGAAAGTCGCTCTACACAATGAATGAAGTCGACCGTCGTATTGTTGCCAAGCGCGAAGGGCCGCGTCATCGGTTGGCGCTCGACTCGCGCACCCGACGGACAATCGACATGAAGTGCGCCAGGCGTTCGGGTTCGACCGGATTCCACCAACTGCCGCCGTGCTTGAGTGCACTGGCGACGATCACCGCATCTGCGTAACCGAAGATGGCTGCGACGTTGTCAGGCGTGACGCCGCTGCCTACCAGTACCGGCAGCTTTGTTGCCGCCCGGACGTCCTGCAAGTCGTCGAGCTTGGCACTGTCACCGGTGCGCTGGCCAGTGACGATTACCGCATCGGCATCGAAAAACTCGGCGTCCTGGGTGAGCTGCGCCAGCGTGCGATCGGCGACGATCGCATGTGCGCCGTGTTTGACATGCACATCGGCAAACACCGCGATGTCGCGTGCCCGCAGCGTAGCGCGGTAGCGGCTCGCGCTACCGGCCTTGCCTTCCATGAAGCCTTCGTTGGCGACGTAGGCGTTAGCCCACTGGTTGACACGGACGAAAGCGGCGCCGCTCGCCTTGGCGACCGCAATGGCAGCGATGGCGCCGTTGGCGAGCACGTTGATCCCGATCGGCAACCCGCTGGCGCAGCGCACGCGGTCAGCCATCACCGCCATGCAGGCAGCGGTCTCGGGCCCGAGTTCGTTGGGCTTCGCAAAAGGTATGTCACCGTGGTTCTCGACAATCAACCCGTCGACCCCGCCAGCGCCATAACGTTCAGCTTCGTCGCAGGCGTAGCGGTAGATTGCTTCGATCGGCTCGCCCTCGTAGTGCGGCGAGCCCGGCAGCGCCAGCGAGTGGATCACGCCGATAACAGCCTGCGCGCGACCAAAGATGCGCTGGATCGCCGATTCCTTGGCCCGAAAGATGGAAGTGTTCATGGTGTCATCTTGTATAGATATCTCGATGCGTATTCTGGCCGATCATGACTGACACTCCGGACGATGCGGATGTCGCCCGCAGCGGGGTCGGGCCGAAGGCGTTGCTGGCGCCGCATCAACAATGCGCAACCTGCCGTTCGTTCCGCAGTACAGGCCTCGCTGGAACCTTGCCAATTTCGTCGTGAAGGATCAAGATGCACTCCGACCGCGTCCCCGACGCGAAGCCGTGCCAAGGATGTGCACCATGAACCAGCCCGATCGCGACCATGTCTTTGCGGGTTCGATACCGCAGTTGTACGAACGTTATCTGGTGCCGATGATTTTTGAACCCTACGCCGTCGAACTGGCTGCCCGCGCGGTACGACAGGCGCCGTCCCGGGTTTTGGAAATCGCGGCAGGAACTGGTGTCGTGACACGCCATCTCGCGCGCTTGTTGGGGCCCGAGGTCAACATCGTCGCGACAGACCTGAATCCGGCAATGCTCAAGCACGCCGCGTCGGTTGGCATTCAGCGACCGGTAGCCTGGCAAACAGCAGATGCCATGCAACTGCCCTTCGCTGACCAGGAATTCGATGTTGTTGTGTGTCAGTTCGGGGCGATGTTTTTTCCGGACAAGGCACACGCATTCGCCGAGGCCAGGCGCGTGCTACGTCCCGGCGGCATGTTGCTGTTCAATGTGTGGGACCACATCAAACACAATGAATTTGCCGACATAGTTACCGAGGCGGTGGCGCCGATGTTCGCGCGCGATCCGCCGCGTTTCCTGGCCCGCACGCCCCACGGATACCACGACGTGTCGGCCATCAGCCGCGACCTTGCCGATGGCGGCTGGAACAACGCGCCTCAGATCGACACGCCGACCGAACGCAGCCACGCCACAAGCGCCCGAGATGTGGCCGTCGCCTACTGCCAGGGCACACCGCTGCGCAACGAGATCGAAGCGCGCGATGCGTCACGCCTGAATGAGGCCACCGACGTCGCGGCCGCGGCGCTTGCAAGCCACTTCGGAGCCGGTGCCGTCGACGGCAAGATCCAGGCGCATGTGATTTCAGTACGCCGCTAGACCCTGGCAGCCGAACCACATGTCCGAAAGCAGAAGAGCCACGCCGTGCTGCGAAACCGCAACGCAATGGCGAAGCTGCTCCAAAAACGACAAAGGTGTTAGCAGATGCATATCTGCTAACACCCGTCAATTTTGGTCGGTGTGAAAGGATTCGAACCTTCGACCCCTTGCACCCCATGCAAGTGCGCTACCAGGCTGCGCCACACACCGAAGCTGGCAATTATAGCCGCGCCCGTAGAGGCAAATTCAGTATCCGGCGGACAAGAGTTCGCGAATTTCGGAGAGCTCGCGGCGCACCATCAGCAGATGGCCGGATATGGGCGTGTCGGCTTCGGCCTCAAGTTCGCTCTCGGTAAAGTCGTCCAGATCCGCATCACCGGTCTCGATCACTTCCACGCCTTCGAGCAGCACTTCGCCGTTCTTGCGTTTGTCACGCTCGCCCTGGAGCAGTTCCTGCATCTTGTTGCGCGCGCCGCTGATGGTGAAGCCCTGGTCGTACAGCAGATCGCGGATGCGCCGGATCATCAGCACTTCATGGTGCTGGTAATAGCGGCGGTTGCCGCGGCGTTTCATGGGGCGCAACTGGGTGAACTCCTGCTCCCAATAGCGCAGCACGTGCGGCTTGACCCCGCACAAATCCCCCACTTCACCGATCGTGAAATAGCGCTTGGCAGGAATGAGCGGGAGTTTTTTCTCCATTGAAATCAAAGCTGTAGGCGAGAAAGCTTCGAGGTTACTCTAAGACACGTCTGCTGCAAAGCCTCTGCGCCGCGTGGCGGCACAAATACTTCACGAGAAGGCGTCAAAGCGTTGTTGGCGAGGGAAGCTCTTGCATCTGATCGGACGGATGACCCACTTGCTGGATCTGATCCTTGAGCTTGTGGCTGGCGTGAAACGTGACAACCCGGCGAGCCCGGATCGGTATGGCCTCGCCGGTGCGCGGGTTGCGACCCGGACGTGGCGCCTTGGTACGGATCTGAAAGTTGCCAAAACCGGAGATCTTGACGTCAGTGCCGTCCACCAGGCTGGAGGAAATGAGATCAAAGAACGCGTCGATCATGTCCTTGGATTCTCGTTTGTTGAGCCCGATCTGTTCAAAGAGCAGTTCGGCCAACTGGGCCTTGGTCAGGGCGGGGCTTTCCAGGCTTTCAATCGCGAATTCCATCAGGCAAGTCTCTTTCGTTATTTTGATGGCAGTGTTACCGGCTGCCGCACTGGGCAGGACTCGCACCATGGTTCGTGTTGATCATCAGGCGCGCTGACGTGCACCGACATCGGTTGCCAACTGCACCAGCACCGCGCGAACCACCTGCTCGATCTCTTCGTCGGTCAGGGTAACGTTGTCGTTATTGAGCGTCAAGCGAACCGCAAGGCTTTTCTCCGAGGGCTGCGTGCCAACAACACCTTCGGTGCCAGTGGCCGCTTTGGGCCTGTAGACATCGAACAACGCGGCGTTGCGCAGCAGGCCGTTGGTGGGCGCAGCATGGATGGAAGTCATCAAGGCGGCATGGCTCACCTGCTCTGCCACAAACACCGCGATGTCGCGCTCCACGGCCTGGTGCTTGGACACCGGCTTGAATACGGGTACCGGGCGCTGCAACACCGCGTCGAGGTCGAGCTCGAACATCACCGGCGTGCCATTGATCTCGTACGCCTGGCGCCAGCGTGGATGCAACTCGCCCACATGGCCAATAGGCTTGCCATCGAGCAAAACACTGGCACAGCGGCCGGGGTGCATGGCGGGATGGGCCGCAGGCGCAAACGTGGGGCGCATCGGCGCCAGCAGCGCCTCGACATCGCCCTTGGCATCAAAAAAGTCGGTTGCCCGCTCCTTGCCGCTCCATTGCAGCTGGTCGGCACCCCCTACGGCCATGGCGGCCACGCGCATGGGCTGGCGCAAGCCGGCCACAGCGGTCTCGCCGTCTTGTGCCGATGTATCACGCAGGAACACGCGGCCGAGTTCGAACACGCGCACACGGGCAGCCCGTCGGTCCTGGTTGAACTTGAGCGCCTGCAAAAGCGAACCGAGCAGCGACGAACGCATCACGCTCATCTGGCTGGCGATCGGGTTGAGCAGCTTCACCGGCTCTGAATTGCCGGCAAGCTCCGTCTCCCATCGCTCCTCGACAAAACTGAAGTTGATGGTCTCCTGGTAACCCTGGCCCGCCAGCTGGCGCCGCACGCTGAAATTGCTGCGCAGGGCCTCAGGGCGAATCAACGCAGTGATGGGGCCTTGCGGCGCAGTGCCGGGCAAGGCGTCGTAACCCACCATGCGGGTCACTTCCTCGATCAGGTCTTCCTCAATCTTCAAATCGAACCGGTACGGCGGCGGGACCACGGTGATGGTGCCAGCGTTGCCGGGTGTGCCGTCGCCCGGCACCTGTGTGAGCGGCAGCCCCAGGCGGGTCAGTGCGTCGACACATTGCACCAGCGTGAGCGGCATGCCGGTGATCTTGGCGGCACGGGCCACACGCAAGGTCACAGGCACGGCTTGTGGCAGCTGCACTTGCTGGTCGTCGATCGGGCCGCATACCGTTTCGGGCGTGCCGCAGATGTCGATGATCAGCTGGGTGATGCGTTCGATATGCGCTACTGTCTCGCTCGGGTCGACACCGCGCTCGAAGCGGTGGCCGGCATCGGTGGTGAAGTTGAAGCGGCGCGAACGACCGGCCACTGCTTCTGGCCACCAGAAGGCGGCCTCCACGTAAACATTGCGGGTGTCGTCCGATACCGCAGTGGCGTCGCCGCCCATGATGCCGGCCAGGGATTCAACCTCGCGTTCGTCGGCAATCACGCCCACGGTTTCATCGACGGTGACGGTGTTGCCATTGAGCAGCTTGAGCTGTTCGCCGGGTTTGCCCCAGCGCACGTCCAGGCCGCCGTGGATCTTGTCGAGGTCAAAGATATGGGTCGGGCGGCCGTGTTCGAACATCACGTAGTTCGAGATGTCGACCAGCGCGGTCACGCTGCGTTGACCACAACGGGCCAGACGCTCCACCATCCACGCAGGCGTGATGGCCTGGGTATTCACATTGCGCACCACACGGCCGGAGAAACGGCCACACAGATCGGGGGCACTCACCTTCACCGGCAGATGGTCGTCGCAGGCGACCGCCACCGGCGGGAATTCAGGTCTGATCAAGGGCGTGCCGGTCAGCGCAGACACTTCACGCGCCACACCATACACGCTCAGACAATGCGCCAGATTGGGCGTGAGCTTGACGGTGAGCATGTTGTCGTCCAGTGTCAGCAGCTCGCGCACATTCTGGCCGAGCTGCGCGCTGGCGTCGAGCTCCAGCAGCCCGCCGTGATCGTCGGACATGCCCAGCTCCTTGCCGGAGCACAACATGCCATGGCTCTCAACGCCGCGCAGCTTGCCGACCTTGATCAGGAAAGGCTTGCCGTCCGCACCGGGCGGCAGTTCGGCGCCGACAATGGCGCACGGCACCTTGATGCCGATGCGGGCGTTTGGCGCACCGCAGACGATGTCGAGCAAAGCGCCCTGTCCGATGTCGACTTTGCACACCCGCAAGCGGTCGGCGTTCGGATGTTGTTCGGCCGCCGTGATCTCGCCCACGACGATGCCAGTAAAAGGCGGCGCCACCGGCTGGACATCTTCGATCTCCAGGCCGGCCATGGTCAACGTGTCGGCCAGTTGGCGGGTGTTCAGTGCGGGGTTGCAGAAGGTGCGCAACCAGGATTCAGAAAATTGCATGGATCGGGCTCGGGATCGTTCAGGCTTGCTGGAATTGCGACAGGAAACGCAGGTCGCCGTCGAAGAACAGGCGCAGGTCATCTACGCCGTAGCGCAACATGGTCAGGCGGTCGATGCCGCTGCCAAAGGCAAAGCCGATGTAATGTTCGGGGTCGAGCCCCATGTTGCGAATTACCTGCGGATGTACCTGGCCGGAGCCGGACACCTCGAGCCAGCGGCCCTTGAGCGGGCCCTTGCCGAACTGGATGTCGATCTCGGCGCTGGGTTCGGTAAACGGAAAGTAGCTCGGGCGAAAGCGGATTTCCAGGTCACGTGTCTCGAAAAAAGACTGGATGAAGTTCAGGTAGACCGCCTTCAAATCCTTGAAGCTCACGTTCGCACCAACCCAAAGGCCCTCGACCTGGTGGAACATTGGTGAATGCGTGGCGTCACTGTCGACACGGTAGGTACGGCCCGGCGCGATCACACGGATGTCGGGCATGCGCTCGCCGCGGGCGATCACGTCAGCGTATTTGGCCGCATGGGCGCGCGCGTAACGGATCTGCATCGGCGAGGTGTGCGGGCGCAGGTTGAGCCAGCGGCCTTGCGCATCTTTCATGTCGACGTAAAACGTGTCCTGCATCGAACGCGCAGGATGGTTTTCGGGGTTGTTCAGCGCGGTGAAGCTGAACCAGTCGGTCTCGATCTCGGGGCCGTCGGCCACGTCGAAACCCATGGATCCGAAGATCGCCTCGATGCGTTCCATCGACATCGCGATCGGGTGCAGGCCACCCGTGCCACGCTGGCGTCCGGGAAGGCTGACATCGAGAGCCTCGGCCCGCAATTGCTGCTGCAGTTCGGCTTCGACCAACGCTTCACGACGGGCCTGCAATGCGGCCTCGATCGCCTGCTTGGCCTTGTTGATGTCGGCGCCACGGGCCTTCTTCTCGTCGACCGGCAACGCGCCCAAGCCTTTCATCAGCTCAGTAATACGTCCGGACTTGCCCAGAAACTGGGCCTTGGCGTTCTCCAGGTCAGCTGGAGCGGTTGCTGCAGCGAAGGCGGCGGTGGCAGCGTCAACAATGGATTGCAATGCGGTCATGGTCTTGGGGGAGTCAGAAAAAAGATCGGGGGCTAGCGCCGGTTAAAGCTCTAGCCCCCGTATCCTGGGAACCGACCACAGCGTTGCCGCTGCGGCCAGCGCCTGCCGGTCAAGCAGCCAGCTTGGCCTTCACTTGTTCCACGATGCCGGCAAAAGCAGGCATATCGTGAATAGCGATATCGGACAGAACCTTGCGGTCAATCTCGATGCCGGCCTTTTTGAGGCCGTTGGCAAATTGGCTGTAGGTCATGCCGCATTGACGGGCTGCCGCGTTGATACGGGCAATCCACAGCTGACGGAAGACGCGCTTCTTGGTACGGCGATCACGGTAGGCATATTGCCCGGCCTTCATCACCGCTTCTTTAGCGACCCGGTAGACATTACCGCGGCGACCGCGAAAACCTTTAGCGAGGGCGAGTACTTTTTTGTGGCGGGCGCGAGCCGTTACACCACGTTTGACGCGAGGCATGTGTTACTCCTTGTTCGTCGTTGATCAGATGCCAAAGCCGGGCAACATCTGCGCCATGGAAGCCATATTGGTTTCATGGACAGCTGTCGAACCACGCAGATGGCGCTTGTTCTTGGTGGTCTTCTTGGTCAGGATGTGACGTTTGAAGGCTTGACCGCGTTTGACGGTGCCACCTGGACGAACGCGGAAACGTTTTTTCGCGCTGCTCTTGGTCTTCATTTTGGGCATCAATATGCTCCTTATCACTTGTGCTCGTGAGGCGTCTGCAAGTAATTTGCAGCCTTGTTGGCCCCGAGCCACTTGTTGTGGCGAGGTATGAAACTCTCCACTTGTCGAGGCGAGGTTTGACACTCGCCACTTCTGCAACACACCGGTGACCAAACCGGTGCATCACAAATTTTCTTCTTCAGGTCAGGACGAAGCCGTTGCCGGTGCGTCCGCCCCAGCCTTGGTATTGGCTGGCTTCTTCTTGCCTGGCGCGATCATCATGACCATCTGGCGCCCTTCGAGCTTGGGAAACTGCTCCACGATGATCGTGTCAGCCAGTTCGGCCCGAATACGGTTGAGCAACGCCATCCCGATTTCCTGGTGCGTGATCTCGCGGCCGCGATAGCGCAGCGTGATCTTGCATTTGTCACCATCAGCGAGAAATCGCTTGATGTTGCGCATCTTGATGTTGTAGTCACCGTCGTCCGTGCCAGGACGAAACTTGATCTCCTTGATCTCGATGACCGTCTGCTTCGCCTTCGCCTCGGCCGCCTTCTTTTGTTCCTGGTACTTGAACTTCCCGTAATCCATCAATCGACAGACCGGCGGATTCGCCGTAGGGGAAATTTCAACCAGGTCGACGTCTTGTTCCCCAGCCATACGGAGTGCATCCATCAGGCTGACGATACCCAGAGGTTCGTTTTCGGGTCCGGAAAGACGCACTTCGGGAGACATGATCTCCCGATTGAGGCGGTGTTTACGTTCTTCGCGGTGACGACGGTCACGATATTCAGTAGCGATGGTTCAGTCCTTCACAAATTCAGCTGCAACTCTGCAGCAAAAGCTGGTGCAACGCGAGCAAACACGGAAGTATTGTCCTGACTAGGAAACAACGGTCCGGTGGGTGATCTCCGACGCGATCTTTTGCAAGAACGCTTCCAGAGACATCACACCGAGGTCAAGATTGCCTCGGGCTCGCACTGCAACAGCGCCAGCCGCCTTCTCCTTGTCGCCTACGACCAGGATAAAAGGCAGCTTTTGCAACGAATGCTCGCGTATTTTATACGTGATCTTCTCGTTACGTAGGTCCATTTGTGCCCTAAGCCCGTGTTTCTGCAGCGTTTTCACCACTTCCCGCGCATATTCGGCCTGTGCATCGGTGATGTTGAGCACCGAAACCTGCACGGGTGCGAGCCAGGTCGGCAAGGCGCCAGCACTCTCCTCGATCAGGATGCCGATGAATCGCTCCAGGCTGCCAACGATGGCGCGATGCAACATGACGGGCCGATGGCGTGCGCCGTCTTCCCCCACATATTCAGCGTCCAGCCGCTCAGGCATCGAAAAATCGACCTGCATGGTGCCGCATTGCCATTGCCGTCCAATGGCGTCTTTCAGCGTGTATTCGATCTTTGGCCCATAGAAGGCACCCTCGCCCGGAGACATTTCAAATTCGCAGTCCGACTCGCGCAGGCTTTCCACCAAGGCGTTCTCGGCCGTGTCCCAGACCGCATCCGAACCGATACGCTGCTCGGGCCGCGTCGCGATCTTGTAAATGATGTTGGTGAAGCCGAAGTCCTTGTAAACCTTTTGCAGCAAGGCCGTGTAGTCCACGCACTCCTGCAGAATCTGCGCTTCGGTGCAGAAGATGTGCCCATCGTCCTGCGTGAAGCCGCGCACGCGCATGATGCCGTGCAGGCCACCCGAGGGCTCATTGCGGTGGCACTGGCCGAATTCACCGAAGCGCAGCGGCAGGTCCCGGTAGCTCTTGATACCCTGTTTGAAGATCAGGATATGGCCCGGGCAGTTCATCGGCTTGAGCGCGTATTCACGCTTCTCCGACTCGGTCGTGAACATATTGTCGCGGTACTTGTCCCAGTGGCCGGTTTTTTCCCACAAATGCTTGTCGATGATCTGCGGACCCTTGACCTCCTGATAGCCGTTGTCCTGGTAGACCTTGCGCATGTATTGCTCGACACCTTGCCACAAGGCCCAGCCCTTGGGATGCCAGAACACCAGGCCAGGCGCATGGTCGTCTATGTGGAACAAGTCGAGTTCGCGCCCGAGCTTGCGGTGGTCGCGCTTCTCGGCCTCTTCGAGCATGGTCAGGTACTGCTGCAGATCGTCCTTGCTGGCCCATGCCGTGCCATACACGCGCTGCAGCATCTCGTTGCGATGGTCGCCGCGCCAGTAAGCACCGGCCACCTTCATCAGCTTGAAGAACTTCAGCTTGCCGGTGCTGGGCACGTGCGGGCCACGGCACAGGTCTTCGAACTTGCCTTCGCGGTACAGCGACACATCCTGGTCTGCCGGAATGCCGGTGATGATCTCTGCCTTGTAGGCTTCGCCAATGCTCTTGAAATACGCCACCGCTTCGTCGCGCGGCAACACGCGCCGCGTGACGGGCTCATCCTTGGCAGCGAGTTCGGACATCTTCTTCTCGATCGCCACCAGATCATTCGGGCCAAACGGGCGTTTGTACGAGAAGTCGTAATAAAAGCCGTTCTCGATCACCGGGCCGATGGTGACCTGGGCATCGGGAAACAGTTCCTTGACGGCATAGGCCAGCAAGTGGGCCGTCGAATGGCGGATCACCTCAAGACCGTCGGCGTCCTTGGCCGTGATGATGGACAAAGCGACATTGCGGTCGATGTTGTGGCTGGTGTCCACCACCCTACCGTCGATCTTGCCGGCCAAAGCCGCCTTGGCCAGGCCGGCGCCTATGGATGCAGCGACGTCGGCCACCGTAACCGGGCCGTGAAACTCACGTTGGGAACCGTCGGGAAGCGTGATCTGGATCATGGTGAGGACTCTGGGCGAATGCGCCAACAAAAAAGCGCGGAACATGCCGCGCTTTGAATGAATGTGAAGGAGACAGCCGGCGTACGAGGCGCGCGGATGACAACCTCGTGAGCTAGGAAAACCGGGCTGTGGTAGTTCGCGGTGTCATAACCAGCAATGCCTTTCTCGCTCTTACATTCGGCAGGGGAAGCTCAGGAGTTTAACGCAGACAAAAGCGCCGGGACATCCCGGCGCCATTTTGGGTGTGTCGAGACCACACATGGGCGACGCGGGCGCTTTGGCCCGCGCGGCAATCAGTGGAACTGCTCTTCTTCGGTCGAGCCGGTCAGTGCGGTCACGCTCGACTTGCCGCCCTGAATCACCGTGGTGACTTCGTCGAAATAACCGGTGCCGACTTCCTGCTGGTGCGACACGAAGGTGTAGCCACGATCCCGAGCGCCGAATTCGGGCTCCTGCACCTTCTCGACATAGGCCGACATACCGCGCTTGACGTAGTCCTGGGCCAAATCGAACATGTTGTACCACATGGAGTGGATACCGGCGAGCGTGATGAACTGGTACTTGTAACCCATCGCGCCGAGCTCGCGTTGAAACTTGGCGATGGTCGCGTCGTCCAGGTTTTTCCGCCAGTTGAACGATGGCGAGCAGTTGTATGCCAGCATCTTGCCCGGGTGCACCTTGTGCACCGCATCGGCGAATTTCTTCGCAAATGCCAGGTCGGGCGTGCCGGTCTCGCACCACACCAGATCGGCGTAACGTGCGTAGGCGATGGCGCGCGAAATCGCCTGATCGATACCCTTGCGCGTTTTGTAGAAACCTTCCGCAGTCCGTTCACCGGTGATGAAGGGTTTGTCGTTCTCGTCGTAGTCACTGGTCAGCAAGTCGGCCGCTTCCGCGTCGGTACGGGCAATCACCAGAGACGGCACACCACAGACGTCGGCCGCCATGCGCGCGGCGATCAGTTTCTGATTGGCCTCAACGGTGGGGACCAGCACCTTGCCACCCATGTGGCCACATTTCTTGACCGATGCAAGCTGGTCTTCCCAGTGCACGCCGGCAGCGCCGGCCTTGATCATGGCCTTCATCAGTTCGAATGCGTTGAGCACGCCGCCGAATCCGGCTTCGGCGTCAGCCACGATGGGCGCGAAGTTGTCGATGTAACCGGGTGCGCCGGCATCGACACCTTTGGAATGCTGGATCTCGTCCGCACGGCGAAACGTGTTGTTGATGCGCTCAACAACAGTAGGTACAGAATCCACTGGATACAGCGACTGGTCTGGATACATTGACGCGTAGGAGTTGTTGTCAGCAGCCACCTGCCAGCCCGACAGATAGATGGCCTTGATGCCGGCCTTGACCTGTTGCATCGCCTGGCCACCGGTCAACGCCCCGAGGCAGTTCACATACGGCTCGGTGTGCAGCAGGTCCCAGAGCTTTTCAGCGCCACGTCGCGCCAGCGTGTGCTCGATCGGGAAGGAGCCGCGCAGACGCACGACGTCAGCGCCGCTGTACCCGCGCTCGATACCCTTCCAGCGGGGGTTGGTCGCCCAGTCTTTTTCCAGGGCTTCGGATTGTTGTTGGCGGCTGAGTTGTTCCGTGAGGCTTTGCGGCATGTGATCGCTCCTTGGGTTGTGGGATTGCTTGCGTCGTCTTGCGTCATGCAAGTCCTGCGCCTGACAAGCATTCTAAGTCTTATATAAGACTTAATTTTATCTTATGTCTTATATAAGAGTAAAAATATCTTCTTTTATTTCAACAACTTATTCTTCTTTGTCGCAATGCGGAACAATTTTCCTTATTACGACAAAATTTGATGCGCTGCAGCATGACTATATTTCGAATTGTGAAACCCGCATGCACTCAAGGCATGCACCAAAAATACGAGCACAAGGGCTTCGCCATGACCGGTGACCCAGCAGCTGCAAAGCACGTGATCCGGATCAGGGGCGCCGAGCGTGGCGAAGTTCGGAACCTGCGCGCCCGACTGGCAAACTAACGGTTTGGCACACTACCGGGCTGAGCGGCTACCGTGCTTTCGCAAGTCGCCGCAGGCGGGCGAGTCCATTCAGCTCAAGGCTGCCGTCTCGGCGCGCATCGCCGCCGCGATTTCGCGTTCGCGCCGACGTGTCTGACGTGCCACCCACACGCTGTAGGCCACGATGACCGCGGTGACCGTTACGATCAACAACGTGGCCGCCGCGTAGATGGTGGGGTTGATGCCCCGGCGGGCGTAGCCGAATATCACTTGCGGCAAGGTGTTGACGCCTGGACCGGAGAGGAACTCGGAGATCACCACATCGTCGAACGACAGCGTGAACGACAACAGAAACGCCGCCAGGATGGCCTGCGCAATATTGGGTAGCGTGATCAGCAAAAACACCTGCCAGGGCCGAGCGCCCAGGTCCATGGCGGCCTCCTCGATCGAGCGGTCCATCTCCAGCAGACGTGATTGCACCACCACCATCGCATACGCCATGCCGAGCAAGGTATGGCCCAGGATGATGGTCAACATGCCACGCGGCGGCCAGCCCAGGAAATTCTGCGCACCCACCATGAGCAGCAGCAGCGACAGGCCAATCACCACCTCCGGCATGACAAGTGGCGCATTGACCATTCCGGAGAAGACCGTTCGCCCCGCAAAGCGCCGATAACGCACCAGCACGAAAGCTGCAAAGGTGCCTAGCACGGCCGACAACACACCCGTGATCGTGGCCACTTTCACCGACAACCAGAAACCGTCGACGATGCGCGAGTCTTTTGTCAGCGCCTCGTACCAGCGCAACGAGAAACCGGTGAAGCGTGAATCCTGGCGTGTGTCGTTGAACGAGAACACGATCATGAAGAACAGTGGCATGTACAGGAACAGGAACACCAGACCCAGCCAGAGCTTGCTCACATGTTTATGTAGCAGGGTCATCATGGTGTGCGCTGCTACTTTCGTCCGTCGGCGGATTCGCCGGTGTAGTGGTAATAGATCGCAAGCGGTATCACGATGAACCCGATCATGATCACCGCCAGGGCGGTAGCACGCGGCCAGTTGTTGCTGGTGAACATCTCGTCCCACACCACCCTGCCGATCATGATGTTCTCCGGCCCGCCGAGCAGCGACGGGATGACAAACTCGCCCACCGAAGGAATGAACACCAGCATGAAGCCGGCGATGATGCCAGTGCGCGACAAAGGCACGGTGACCAGCCAGAACGCCTTGAACGGCGAAGCACCCAGGTCGTAGGCCGCTTCAAGCAGGCGGAAATCCATCTTCACCAGCGTGGCGTACAACGGCAGGATCATGAAGGGCAGGTAGACGTAGGTCATGCCGACCAGCATCGACACATCGGTGTACAGCATGAAGATCGGTTCGCTGGTGATGCCCAGCCACATCAGGGCCTGGTTCACGATGCCCTGATCGGCCAGAATGCCCTTCCACGCGTACACCCGCAGCAGAAACGAGGTCCAGAACGGCAACATCACCATCATCAGCAGCGCCGGTCGCACTGTGGGTTTTGATCGCGCGATGAAATACGAGAACGGGTAGCCAATCACCAGGCATAAAACGGCCGTGCACAGTGCATACCAGATCGAGCGCAGATAGGCCTCGATGTAGATGGTGTCGAACAGCGCCGCGTCTTCGTCGCGCCGGAAGATCGACCAGTAGTTTTCATACTTGAGCGTCAGCAGGCCGGTCTGCGTGTCCCAGATCGGCTTGAACGGGTGGATGTCGTTGCCCATGTCCACGAAGCTGATGTACAGCAGGATCAGGAAGGGCAGAAAAAAGAACAGTACAAGCCATACATAAGGCACGGCGATGACAAAGCGCCGGCCGGGCACGGGGATGGCGATCTTCACCATGCTCGGAGCGCCTCAATCGCGCAACACGATGGCCGCATCGTCACTCCACCAGAAGTGCACCTGGTCACCCCAGGTGATCTCGCTGTGCGCATGGCGCGCGGTGTTGGCCTCGGTGATGCGCACCTGTGAGCCGTCCGACGCAATGACGATGTAGGTGTTGTAGGAACCGAAGTAGGCGATCTCCTTGACCGTACCCGCGAACACGTTATGGTCCGCGTCCGGCCTGCGTTTGCGGATCTCGATTTTCTCCGGCCGTACGGCGATCCCCACCGGCATGTGCAGTTTGCCACTGACACCGTGGCCGACATGAATCTCGCCGATGCCGGTGGTCGCGGCGCAGCGGTCGACCTCGTCGACGCTCAGGCGTCCCTCGAACAAGTTGACGTTGCCGATGAAGTCGGCAACAAACCGGTTGGCCGGATGCTCATATACCTCCTGAGGCGAGCCGACCTGCAGCACCCTGCCCTTGCTCATGACCGCAATGCGGTTGGCCATGGTCATCGCCTCTTCCTGGTCATGCGTGACCATGACACAGGTCACTTCAACCTGCTCAATGATGTTGACCAGTTCAAACTGCGTCTGCTCGCGCAGCTTCTTGTCCAGTGCGCCGAGCGGTTCATCGAGCAGCAGCAGCGAGGGCCGCTTGGCCAGACTACGCGCCAACGCAACCCGCTGCTGCTGTCCACCCGACAATTGATGCGGTTTGCGTTTGGCAAACTGACCCAGTTGCACCAGGTCAAGCATTTCGCCAACCCGCTGTTTGACTTCCGCCGCTGGAAGTCCTTCGCGCTTGAGCCCGAATGCGATGTTCTCCCAGACATCGAGATGCGGAAACAGCGCATACGACTGGAACATCATGTTCATCGGCCTTTCGTAGGGCGGAAACTGACCGACATCCTTGCCGCCCAGCAGAATCCGCCCGGAGCTCGGCTTTTCGAACCCCGCGAGCATGCGCAACAACGTCGACTTGCCGCAGCCGGAGCTACCCAGCAATGCGAAGATCTCCCCGCGACCAATGGACAGCGACACATCATCGACCGCCAGGGTTTCATCAAAGCGCTTCGCCAATTTCTCGGTGACGAGAAAGCCCTCCGCTGGAACCTTGTTTGGCATCAGTCAGTCCTGGTTTTCCGTTCCGATTCGCAAACAAAACGGGCTGTTCATACCAGGTACAAACAGCCCGTGTCATCGACGCACGAACGTCTACTTGCCCTTCTTGAAGCCGTTGTATGCGTTGGCCATCGCTTCGCGTGCTTCGTTGGTGAAGCTGCTTGGTGGAATCATCTTGTCGAAATATGCGGCCTCGACAAAGATGGTCTTGTTGCCCGCGATGGCCGGGTCGATCTTGTCCATCGCTGCCTTGTTGCCGGTCGGGTAAGACATCTTGTTCGCCATCTCGGCGGCGTTTTCAGGGCGCAGATAGAAGTCCATGAACTTGTGGGCGTTCTTCGGGTGCTTGGCGTCCTTCGTGATACCC
>JBKJRR010000003.1:0-2660 GCA_046594635.1 Burkholderiaceae bacterium | reverse complement strand
GGCCTGCACAAGGGAGCAAGCACCAGGTCCAGCGGGGGAACCACCAATGGAGTCAGTAACGCTGGTCCTGTACTACAGCGATGGTGATTTTGATTTGAAGACAACTGGCGAGATTGCCCTTTTGAACACAGGTGAATTGGTGACGATTCAGCGCAATGTCATTCGTCCGGGCGCGGCATTGATGACAAGTGACTGGAACAACAATTTTCTCATTGCGATAAATGCACCAGCTACAGAGGGCTCTCTAAGCCTAAAGCTGAATCGATCAAAAGGAAAATTGTGCGACGGAAAAATTTGTGCGTGGGTCTATGCCATTTGCCCGCATTTCGCTTCGCTAAAGGCGGGGGCGAAATGCCATTCTTACCCGAAACAATGAGGAGCATGAAATGCCATCAATAGGAGTCCGGATTGTCTTTGCAGGCAACGATAGCCTTACGGGACATATGTACGTGGTCTTTAAACCGGATGCTGGTACACCAATAAGCTACGGAAAATTCCCTATTTCCAACTGGAACTCGCTGGGTGGCACCGGCATTGTTCTGAAAGACGTCGACTTTTTGAAGCACGAATCTCGGGTTGGCGCACCCGGAACTAACGGTGTACCAAATGTGGGTTTCGATTTCGAGGTCGCTCAGCATGTCTACGACCAAGTACTCAGCTCAGCTGACACAGCAGCGAGTCGACCTGGAGTGTCGAATCGCCAGTCAGGCTATTACAACCCATGGCTGGAATCATGCGTGGATTTTGCTTGGGGCCTCATGGACGAGGCAGGCCTCAGCATTTCTCCCGGTTGGGATGGGTACATTATTCCCAGTGACAATGCCATGGCGTTGAGAGCGAGCTACTTTAACTACCTCCGACGCGCAGAATTCAATAGAGAAGGTCGCCGCGTCCCATTGCAGGTCAACACGAGCTTCCGGCAAGGCAATGCCATTCGTCCCCGCGACCCTCTCGCGATCGACCTCGACGGCGACGGCATCGAGACGGCAGGCGTAGCCGGCTCCACGGCCCTGTTCGACCACAACGCCGACGGTATCAAGACCGGCACCGGGTGGGTCAAGGCGGACGACGCCTGGTTGGTGCTGGATCGCAATGGCAATGGACTGATCGACTCCGGGCGTGAATTGTTTGGTGTGGATACGCTGTTATCCGGCACGGTCGGCGTCGACGCGGTGTTCGCGCGGTCGGGCTTCGAGGCCCTGCGGGCGCTGGATACTGGTAGCGGGCAGACCGGTTCTGCGGGGGCGGCGGATGGTATCTTCAATACAGACGATTCAGCCTTCAATCAGGTGCGGCTGTGGCAAGACCTGAATCAGGACGGCATCAGCCAGGCGAGCGAATTGTTCACATTGGCGCAAAAGAACATTCGCAGCGTTTCGCTGCTTGCGAGCAGCACGACCATCAATCTGGGCAATGGAAATTCGATCAGCGGAACGGCTGTCGTTACCCGTAACAGCGGTGTCGATACGATGGCGGGTACCGTCGCAGTCAGTACCGACACAACGGCCGCGAACCTGAACCTGGGTGTCAATCCGTTTTATCGTGAGTTCGCCACGCCGATTGCGCTGACAGACCAGGCGATGGCATTGCCCGAGATGCTCGGCAGTGGCTGGGTGCGCGATTTGCGCGAGGCCATGAGTCTGGGCAATACACAGAGCGAGGCGCTATTGGCTTTCGTCCACATGTTTGCGACGTCGTCGACCCGGGATGGCCAGATGGCCCTGATTGACGAGGTTCTGCGTCTTTGGGCGCAGACCCATCAGACCGCCGTTATGGGCCCGCGCAATGACCCGCAGCGTCGATTTGTGGTTATGGGCGATCTGTCGACGTCACTCCAATTGCAGGCCGCGTTGCCCGTGTTGGAGGTTTTCAATGGACAGTCGGTTGAAGAGGCTGGCATACAGGCGCCGTCGGTCAATATCGACAGTGATGGTCGCAGCGTGGTTACCTATGCCTTGTTTGGTGCACAGGCCTCCTTGATGCTGGAGTCATATGCACTACTGCGTGAGTCGGTGTATTCGTCGCTGGTCCTTCAAACCCGTCTTGCGCGTTATCTCAACGCGATGGAACTGGTGCTGGACGAATCAGGGATCCGTTTTGACACATCAGGCCTTCACACTTCGCTTGAACAACGCAAGTCTGAAAGCCCGCGCGATGCAATATGGGATCTGGTTGAGCTCAATCGCTATGCCCGCGATACGCTGCTCGATGTCAACTACGACGGATTGTGTACGTTACGGCAATGGACTCAGGAACTCGCGCCCGATGCAAGCTTGCGTGCGGAGTTCGCGTCGATGAATGTCTGGCTGGCAAATACTGTCCCTGGCGGTACTGTCAACGATGACCTCTATCTTGGCGATGACGGCCATAACGTGTTCAACGCGGCAACCGGGAATGATCTGCTTGACGGTGGCGATGGCAACGACAGTTTGTCGGGTGGGGGCGGGAACGATCTGCTGTTCGGTGGGGCGGGAGCCGATACGCTCAAGGGTGGCAATGGGGATGACATTTTGCGGGGAGGAAATGGCAACGACACGCTTGATGGCGGTCTGGGCAATAACGTCTACCTGTTTGGTCCGGGTGATGGCCAGGATGTGATCGACTACTACGCAGACGTGAGCGCGGGCAAGTTCAATGTGCTGAGATTCAGGCCGGGAATC
>JBKJRR010000513.1:0-4457 GCA_046594635.1 Burkholderiaceae bacterium | reverse complement strand
CGTTCAGATGCGGGAACAGCGCAAAGTCCTGAAACATCAACGCGAAACGGCGTCGCTCGGGTGGGAGCTTGGTGATGTCTTGGTCGTCAAAGACAATGCGGCCCGCATCCAGCGGCTCTAGGCCGGCGATGATCTTGAGCAAGGTGCTTTTGCCGCTGCCCGACGGTCCTAGCACCGCGACCGTATTGCCGGCGCCCACCGACAGGTCCAGTCCGTCGGCCAGCAACCAGTGACCGCCATCATCGTCATCGAAGGTCTTGCGAATCGCGCGAAGTTCAAGCATGGGTCACCGCCGCCATCTGTCTGCTTCGACCGGCATCACGCACACCGGGGCGGTCGATCAGCATGAAGGCCAGCAAGGCCAGCAGCATCAGCACGGCGGCCAGCACCAATGCTGCGTCCCGGTTGCCAGCTCCGGGTCGACCCAGGCGCTCGTAAATCAGTGTCGTGAGCGTGGTCCATTCCGGACGGGACAGGAACAAGGTCACCGCGAACTCACCCAGCGCCGTGGCCGCGGCAAAGGCCATGCCCCGGCGCAGCGACGGCAAGATCATGGGCAAGGTCACGCGCCAGAACAGTCGCCACGGCGTGGCGCCCAGAGTGCGCGCTGCCTGCGCCAGATGCTGCGGCAGGTTGTCGAGCGCCGCCCCCAGCGACTGGGCCACGAATGGATAGGCCAGCAAGGCATAGGCCGCGACCAGGATCCACAGGCTGGCGGTCCAGCTTGGATACAGCAGCAACAAGCCGAAAGCCACCGCCACCGGCGACACGACAAACGGCAGGAAGGCCGCTGCACGCAACACCACCGAACGGCGCGCGGCCAGCGCATGGCACACACCCAGCAACACGGCCAGCACCAGTGCAGCCGCAGTGAAGCGCAGCGTGTTGCCAATCGCCTGCAGGCTGTCACTCTCGAGCAGTGTTGCCCAGGCCGCGGAGCCCGCGCCTGCGGCGCGCACCACGATGGCCATCAGCGGCGCGGCGCAAAACACGGTGAGCACCAGCAACGCGCCGAGCACCGCGGCCCATTGCCGGGCCGACGCCGGTCGGCGCAGTGCGATCACGTCCGAACGACCGGGCACGGCCAGGTGCCGTTCGATCCAGGCGTAGGCCAACGCCACCAAGCCGGTCAACAGTGCCATGCACAGCGCCAGCACACCGGCCTGTGCCAGCTGCAGTTCATGCGCAACCAGGGTATAAATCTCGACTTCGGCCGTCGCGTAGCGCTGGCCGCCGAGCACGAGGGCGAGACCGAATCCCGACAGGCAATACAGAAAAACCAGACACAGGGCCGACGCCAGCCAAGGCAGAATCGCTGGCCACTCGACACGCCAGAACACGCGCCAGGGTGATGCGCCCAAAGTGCGCGCCGCCGCCACCCGCGCAGCACTGACATGGCCGAGCGCATCCACACCGGCTCGCACGACCAGACACAGATTGAAAAACAGGTTGCCGTACAGCAGCAGCCACGGCGTGTCCTGCAGGTTGATGCCGAACCAGCCCGATACAAAGCCCTGGGGCCCCCACAAGGCCAGCACACCCATGGCCGCCACCAGCGTCGGCACCACAAACGGCAGCATCAACAGGCGCAGCACCAGTGCGCGTCCCGGAAACCGGAACCTGGCCAGCACCCAGGAAACCGGCAGTGCCAGCACCAGGGCCGCAGCGCAGGTCGCCGCCGCCTGAATGAACGACCAGAGAACCCGCCAGCGCAGGTAATCGTCACGCCACAGATCGGCCACGAGCGCGGCAATGGTGCCCGCAGGGCCAGAGAAAGCCTCGGCCGCGATACGCAGCAACGGCGCCAGCATCACCACCAGCAGGAACAGCAGTGGCAGCGCGCCAAGCCAGAGCGACGGCGCGGCTCTGGCCAATGTCATCGCGCGCCCTGCGTTCAAAGCCGTGTCCCGCAGTCGGTCGAGTGGCTACTTCAGCACAACCCGCGTCCAGCGGCTGACCCAGTCGGACGCCTTCTGTGCAATCACTTCCTGCGACGGATTGTCGAAACCAGCGGGCTCGGGCGCGTGGCGCAAAACGTCGGGGCGTGGCGTACCTGGCTCGGCGGCATACATCCACATCGTGGTCTGCAGTGCTTCCTGCACCGCTGGCGAACGCATGAACTCGATGAACTGGCCCGCCGCCTGCACCTGCTGCCCCCCCTTGACCAGGGCCACACCCTCTACCTGGCGGAACACGGCGCCCTTGAGGAACAGGCTGGCGGTTGGCGGCTCACTGATTTTTTCCTTGCTGTAGAAGACCTCGGCCGCAGGACTGCTGGCATAACTGACCACGATCGGGTGACTGCCGCCATTGCGCGTGAACTCGGTGTAGTAGGCCTCGCTCCAGCCTTTGGCGACCTTTACACCATTGGCCCGCATGCGGCCCCACCAGTCGAAGGCGGCCTCCTCGCCCAGGCCGGCGATGGTGGCGAGCATGAACCCATGGCCGGGACTTGACGTTGCCGGGTTCTGCACCACCAACAGGTTGCGGTACGCCGGTTGCGCCAGATCGTCCAGCGTGCGGGGCAAGGCCAGGCCACTCCTGGCAAACCAGGCCTTGTCGTAATTCAGGTTGACATAACCATAGTCCACTGCGACCACCGGACCCTCCAGCGGCACGGCGCTGACTCGCTGGCTTGCCGCACCGGTATAGGCCTGCAGCACATTTGCAGCCTGGGCCTTGACGACCAACGCGTTGTCGATGCCAAACACCACATCGGCAATGGGCTGGGCGCGGGTGAGGATGAGCTTGTTGAGCATCTCACCAGCATCGCCGCCCTTGATGATGCTGAGCTTGACACCCGATTGCGCTTCGAACTGCGCCAGCATCGGCTTGGGCAAGGAGAAGGAGCCGTGCACCAGCACGCGCAACTCCTGCGCCGATGCCGACTGCGCCGCAAACAGGCCCGCCGCCGCAAAGGCCAAAGCGCCAAAAGAAAAAGTCCGTCGCAACATCGTGTCCATCCTTTCAATGCGCCAAGCTCGGGCGCCTGAAAAAACGGACCACGGACTGCGCCGGACCCATCTCATCACGCTCCCTACGCTGGCATGACCCAGATCAGGTGAGTGGGGTATTTCTCAGTCATCCCAGCCTTCAAGCTGCGACGACACCCCCGGTGACGAGCGGATTGTAGGCGAACCGTCATTGACCCTACGCCCTGGCGACGCCAACGCCACGAAGGCAGCATGTTTACTCGTTGGCCCTGAGCGCACGCAGTTCGCCGCGCTGGTGCAACACCATGGCGACCACGCGTCCGGTCACATCGCGTTCAAATTGCAGCTCGGCATCGGAAATATCGTAGCGAAAACGGTCAGCCTTGCCGGCCATCGGCCAGACCGGTTCCCACGGTGCGCGGGTTGAACGCACCATCAGCTGGCCGTCCTCGTCGCGCACATCAAACGTGACCGGTAGCCCTGCCGATTGCGCTACGAGAAACCGTCCGACATAGGCGGTCGCGGCTCCGGCGCGCAGCACCGCCTGTTGCAATGGTGGGCGCGCTGTCCGGGTCGCCTGCACCATGCTGCCGGCCTGCTCCAGCGTCAAGCCGCGCACCTGCTGACCGTCGCGCAAAAAAGTAACACGCGCGCCGCCGGCCGATCGCACAAAGGTGTCTGGCGCAACCGGCACATAGGCACGAAACACATTGCCGCGCGAACGCACAAACAGCTCACCTCCTTCGCTCACCACGGTCAGTTCCTGGTCGTCATCCACCCGGTAGACGCCGGTCAAGGGCGTCAGGGCCGCAGCGTCGATGGCTACGACCTGGCCGCTGACCGGATACCGATTCGCCCACCAGGCGCGGGCCCATTCGGACAGCGGCGCCTGGGCGTTGCTTACCAGCGCGACCACCACCTCGCCGCTGTCAGGCGACAGCGTCAGCAAAGCACGAAAGCCGCCGGTCAAGCCATCGTGTGTATAGGTGCGCCGTGATGTGGGTCCATGGATGAAAACGGCATAACCGATCTCTCGCCCCTGATAGGCGCCCAGCGAAGTCAGAAAACGCTCGGCGGCCGGACCGAGAGAGCCGGAACGCCCCTGAAGGATGGCGCGCCCCAGAATCACCAGGTCTTGCGCACTGGCGCGCAGTCCGCCTGCGCCGGCAAATGCATCCATGAGCCAAGGCGCCGCAACCGATCGACCGGAGAATGCCGGTTCCAGCCGCGGCGACTGTGCTCCCAGATGCAACATCGTGTCCCGCATGGCCAAGGGCCCGGTGATGCGTTCACCCACCAGGTCATCCCATGATTTGCCATAGAACTCGGACAACAGTTCGCCCAGCAGCGCCATGCCGTAGTTGCTGTAGCGGGCTACGCATGGCGGGGTCGCGTCGATCTGCTGGGCAGCCAGTGCGCCCATCAGGTCGACGCGGTCGGTCTTGCGGAACTGGTCAACCAGAGCGCGGCCCATGCGCACTTCGCCAAACTGGCGCGGCAGGCATGCACTGTGCGAGGCCAACT
>JBKJRR010000268.1:0-2570 GCA_046594635.1 Burkholderiaceae bacterium | reverse complement strand
GTTGAAGCTGCGAAGAATACCGCAGACTCGGCATGCTATTTGGGTTTGCAGGACAATCTTTGCATGAACACCGATTTGCAAAATCCGCCTGAGCTCCAAGCCCCATCCACCGTCGATTTGGGGCTGAAGTGGTCAAACCGTTTCGCGCAACTAGGAGCTGATTTTTTCACGGAGCTCTCTCCTGAGACTCTGCCTGCGCCGTATTGGGTAGGACGAAGTGCCGACGTGGCGCACCTGTTGGGTCTCGATGAGGCGCAGTTGAACTCACCTGAGTTGCTTGACGCATTGACTGGGAATTTACCGCTGGCGGGCTCACGCCCACTGGCCAGCGTTTACAGCGGCCATCAGTTCGGCCAATGGGCCGGACAACTCGGTGATGGCCGCGCATTGCTGCTGGGTGAAATCACGCTTGCCAATGGTGAGCCACGTGAGTTGCAACTCAAGGGCGCGGGCCCTACTCCCTATTCGCGCATGGGGGACGGTCGCGCGGTGCTGCGCAGTTCAATACGCGAATTCCTGTGCTCGCAGGTCATGGCCGGACTGGGCATTCCCACCACTGAGGCACTGTGTGTGACCGGTTCAGACGCTCTGGTGCGGCGCGAGACCATGGAGACCGCCGCCGTCGTCACACGGGTGGCACCCAGCTTTCTGCGCTTCGGTCATTTCGAGCACTTCAGTTATATCGGCGAACATGAACGCCTGCGCGAACTTGCCGACTACACAGTCGACCGGTTCTACCCGCAATGCCGTACCGCCGGCCAGACCGACGGCCAGGTTTATGCGGCCATGCTGCAAGCGGTCAGCGAGCGCACCGCCGAGCTGATCGCGCAGTGGCAGTCCGTGGGGTTTTGCCACGGTGTCATGAACACCGACAACATGAGCATGCTGGGCCTGACCATTGACTATGGCCCGTTCCAGTTTCTCGATGTTTTCAATCCGGGGCACATTTGCAACCATTCCGACAACCAGGGTCGCTATGCCTACAACCGCCAACCCAATATGGCGTACTGGAACCTGTTTTGTCTGGGACAGGCCTTGTTGCCTTTGATCGGCGAACAGGCGCAGGCCTTGCAGGCACTGGAATCCTACAAGTCCGTGTATCCGGCCGCGCTGCAGCGCCGCTTTGGCGCCAAACTCGGGTTGGAGACAGTGACCGACGCTGATCTGCCGCTGATTGAAGATGGACTCAAGCTGCTGGCGGCCGACAAGGTCGATTTCACGATCTTCTGGCGTCGGCTGAGTGAATCCGTGGCGGGAACCGCGACCGAACCGGTGCGCGACCTGTTCCTGGATCGTGATGCTTTCGACACATGGCAGATGCGCCATACCCAGCGCCTGCAGCGGCAGGACCTGGCGCAGACGGGCAAGACCATGCTGCGCACCAATCCGCGTTTTGTATTGCGCAACCACTTGGGCGAACAGGCCATCCGCAGCGCCAGGGACAAGGACTTCTCGGAAGTGGCAAATCTGTTGCGACTGCTGGAGAACCCGTTTGACGAACATCCGGGTTTTGAAGCCCATGCGGGTTTTCCACCCGATTGGGCGGCCGGCATCGAGATCAGCTGTTCGTCCTGAAATCCTGGCAAGAACACCACCATGCCGCACTTGAGACGCGTAAGCCTGACGCCTGTCGGGCCTGAAACCCCCTATCATCCGGGCACCCGGATCCACGGCCTGCCGCGGATGCAAGGTGCGGGGACACCAAACCACGGCGCCCGCACCGATTGCCTGTCTCTTGCCCGATGGCGCCATGGCATGCACCGGGCAACGCTTGAAATCCACACCGCATGAAGATACTGATCGACTTTTTCCCCATCCTGCTGTTCTTTGGCGCCTACAAGCTGCATGACATTTACACGGCCACCGGCGTGTTGATGGTCGCCACCATTGCGCAGACGGCCATCATGTATGCCGTTGACCGCAAGGTCACGACCATGCAGAAGATCACGCTGGGCATGATCCTGGCGTTCGGCGCACTGACGCTGTACCTGCATGATGAACGTTTCATCAAGTGGAAGCCTACCGTCCTGTACGCGGCCATCGCGATGGCGTTGATTGTGGCCGTGTGGGTATTCAAGAAAAGCTTTCTCAAGCTCATGCTCGGCACCCAACTCGACCTGCCCGACCGGATCTGGATGCAACTGAACATTGCCTGGATGATCTATTGCCTGTTCATGGCGGTCATCAACGCTTACGTTGCGATGTATTTCAGCACCGAGGCCTGGGTTGAATTCAAGTTGTGGGGTTATGTGTTCCCGCTCGCCTTCATTGTCGGCCAGGGGTTTTACATATCGCCCCACCTCAAGGGCAGCGAGTCGGGCGAACCCGGTGCGGGGCGCTGACATGACAACCGCACCCACAGCCCAGGCCATTGACGAGCGACTGCGCGCACGTCTGGCGCCGACCCAGCTTGAGGTGCTGGACGAAAGTTACCAGCACGCCGGTCATGTCGGCGCGAACGACACCGGCGTGGGCACCCATTTCCGGGTGCGTGTTTCGTCACCGCAATTTACAAATCTGGCCCGTGTTCAGTGCCATCGGCTTGTGTATGATGCGCTGCAAGATTTTAT
>JBKJRR010000420.1:0-4734 GCA_046594635.1 Burkholderiaceae bacterium | reverse complement strand
ACGACGACCCTGGTGATTGACCAGCGGGGTCGCCTGGTGAAAGACTTCGGCTCGCTCGGCGGAACCTATAACAACTGCGCCGGGGGTCTCACCCCATGGGGCTCATGGCTGACCTGTGAAGAGACTTTCCAGACACCGGGCCCCGGCAACAGTTTCACCAAGCGCCATGGCTACGTGTTCGAGGTACCGGCGAACGCGCAGCGCCCGGTCGCAGCCGTACCTATCGTCGCGATGGGACGCTTTTCGCACGAAGCGACAGCCACGGATCCCGAGACCGGTTACGTGTACGAAACCGAGGATAGGGGCAACAGCTGTTTCTACCGCTACGTGCCGAACGTGGCGGGACAGCTTCTTGAGGGCGGCACGCTCGAGGCGATGGTGTTGCAGGGCTATCCGGCAATCAATACCAAGGCCGGCCTGAACGGTGGCATACAGGTTGGCGCCACGTTCGCGGTCGATTGGGTGAATATCGACACCCCCGATCCGGACACGGACACGGTGCGCAACGAAGCGCAGAACAAGGGCGCTGCCATTTTCTACCGCGGCGAGGGCATGTGGTACGGCAACGGCCTGATCTACTTCATCAGCACCGGCGACGGATCAGTCGGTTCCGTGCATTGGGGTCAGGTCTGGGCTTACAACCCTCGCGCAAACACGGTCACGTTGGTCGTTCAGTCGCCGGGCATGAGTGTTCTGGATGCGCCGGACAACATTACCGTGGGGCCCGACGGGCGTCTGTACCTGTGCGAGGACGGCGGCGGCGACCAATACGTCGTCTCGGTGAATGCGAATGGCGACCTGTCGCAGGTGGTAAAGAACGTTCTGAACAACAACGAGTTTGGGGGTGCCTGCTTTTCGCATAACGGCCGCTTCATGTTTTTGAACATTCAGTCCCCGGGCATGACGTTGGTAATCGACGGCCCATGGCGCAAAGGTCAGGCCTGATCCAAGCCTGCTGCACCCCACGGCGCCCGGTCGGCTTAGAAACGTTCTCTGAACGAAGCAAAGCCGCCCGCATCCAGCACTGCGCGCAACGCGCGCATCATGTCCACGTCATAGTGCAGGTTGTGGATGCTCGCCTGCATGGGGTTCACCTTCTCGCCGCAAAGGGCTAGGTCGTGCAGGTAGGCGCGCGAAAAGTTGTTGCGCCCGCCAACTGCATACGCCATCTCCGGACTTTCCGTAGCAGGCGCAACAGCTGAAGGTGGCGCTTAACGGCTGCAGCTTGGCCGTATGGCATATGGACGGATTCAACCGGTCGCCGTGGACGCCAGCAAGCCGCCGGTCGTCAGCGTGCTGATGGCACAGACCAGAACTCCAACCGACCAAATTGAACGACCGCAACCACGGCGAAGCGACCGCACAGGGCACACGGGCAATGCCCGAATTGGGTTGAAAACGCCAACTCGATGCCGGCGGGAGCAGTCGCTGGCCAAGCCTCGCCGCAGGCTGGGCCTACCGCAACCTGCTGACCGACAGTGAACGTCAGCTTCAGATATGAGCGGAGGCTCGCTCCTACAGGTGGTCAGCGTCAGGTATCGTTTGCCGCAGTCGTTCATGACCCAAATCTGAGCGACCGCACCCAGTCTTTATGGAGAGCTCTTCATAACAGTCTGAAGCGTCCCATCATCAGCCAAGTGCATGTTCCTGATCAACGTCGCCAAGAGCTTGCGGCGACCTACCGTCGCACAACAACGGCCAAGGCAGGATCGAACCGCCCCACCCCCTTACCCCGCCCGCACCAACCGCCCCGGCCGCGCATCAGTGATCACACCCTCTCGTTGCACGCACTGCCCTGCCACCCAACTTCCCACATAACCCACCGCTGTTTGCAGAAACCGCTTCCCACCCGCAGGCAGGTCACGCAGCAGTCGCGGCTTGGGCAGTGCCAAGCGCGATGGATCGATCAGGTTCAGGTCCGCGCGTTGTCCCACCGCAATACGCCCGCGATCACGCAGACCCAGGTAGTCGGCGTTGCGGCTGCTGAGCATCTGCACCGCCTGCTGCACCGACATATGACTTTTGGCAACCCAGTGGGTCAGCAGGAAGGTCGAAAAGCTCGCGTCACAGATGGTGCCGACATGCGCGCCCGCATCACCCAGGCTGAACAGCGCACGCGGGTGTTTCAGCATCTCGCCGACGCAGTCCAGGTTGCCTTCGTTGTAGTTGAAGATCGGGAAATACAGGAGATTGCTTCCGTCGTCCTCGCACAGGTAGTCGTAGATCGCCGCCAGCGGAGTAATGCCCTTCGCTCTGGCGCGCAACAACATCGAGTCCTGCAGCGTGGGCTCGTAATCCGGCACATCCCCAAGCGGAAACAAACGTGCGGAGATCATGTCGATGCGTGCCAGCAGCAAGTCCACCAGAGGTGGCACCGACGAGCCGTCGCCGGCCAGTCGCTCTGACTTCCCGGCCAGGATGCGCGCGCGCAACGCCGGCTCGCGCAGCGCCGCGGCACGTTCGACCAAAGGCGTGCCCGCCACTTCCTTGTAGCCGGCAAAACCCATGAATGGATGAAAACTCGCATCCAGCCCGGTGATGACGCCGATGCCTCGCGCACCCGTCTGCAGATACATCGGCAGACCCCGGACCACTGCGGCCTCGACACGGCGCGCGACCTGCTTGTATTGTTCGCCGCCCGGGTCGCGTTGCAGCCAGGTCATTGCCAGCGGTCGGCCGCTGGCCACAGCCAGTTGCTCGATCAGGTCGAACTCCGGGTCGAAGCGTTCCGGCGATCGCAACACATCGAAATCGCTGACCAGCTGCACCACGCCATGACCCAGACCATCAAAGGCTCGTGCCAGCCCGATCAGTTCGGACGCATCGGCCTCGGAAGCGGGCGTTTCCTGGCCCTTGGACGTGCGATGGTTGTCGCTGCGCCCCGTCGAAAAACCGATGGCGCCGGCCTGCAGCGCTTCGCGCAGCAGCGTACGCATCTGAGCCACGTCGTCTGGCGTGGCCACTTCATGCCCCCGTGCGCGCTCGCCCATCACAAACATGCGCAGCGGATCGTGTGGCACCAGGCAGGCAAAGTCCAGGCTATGCGGCATGGCAGCGAGCCGATCCATGTACTGCGGAAAACTCGACCACTGAAAGTCGATCCCCTCGGCCAACGCCACGCCCGGAATGTCTTCGACACCCTCCATCAAGCTGATCAGGCGGTCCTGCTCGCCTGTGCGCAGCGGCGCAAAACCGACACCGCAGTTGCCCATGACCAGTGTCGTCACGCCGTGGTGGATGCTGGGCGAAAAGGTTTCGTCCCAGCTGGCCTGGCCGTCGTAGTGGGTGTGGATGTCGACAAAACCCGGCGTCAGCCAGGCTCCGGTAGCGTCGATCGTCTCGCGTGCAGAGGCGCCATCGAGCCGGCCAATGTCAGCAATCCGTCCGTCGCGGATACCGACATCGGCCGTTACCGGTCGTTCGCCGTTGCCGTCAACGACGATGGCGGATTGAAACAAGAGGTCAAACATGGGGAGCGTCCATTGGTGATATCTGGACAGGCGAGCGGCGCCACCACAAGGCACAGGCCAGGCCGCTGACGATATGCCACATGCCCCACAGGCTGGCGATGACGACCATGCCCAGATCAGAATTGAACTGCACCGCGATGATGCCCAGTGCCAGTCCGGAGTTCTGCATGCCGCCTTCGAGCATCACCGCGCGCCGGTCGGCCACATTGATGCGCATGGCCTGGCTTGTCAGATAACCGAACATCAGACCGCTGGCGTTGTGCAGCACGACGATCAGCAGCATCGGCAGCAGGCCCAAAGTCAGCAACTGGCGCTGACTGATCAGCCCCACCACGATGAAGGCAAACAAGGCAAACAGCGAGAAGCGACCCAGCGGCTTGCGCACGTGCGCCGCCAGGTTTGGCCAGCGGTGCGCCATGCCCATGCCGGCCACCATCGGCACCGCCAGCAGCACCAGCAGGCTGAACCAGATGCCGGAGGGATCGATGTCGAGCTCGCGCAACCAGCCGGCCGTGGAGGGATTGGTGGCCACCATCCAGCTGAAGTTGAACGGCGTGAGCACCAGCGCCATCAACGCGGCGACACACGACACCGTGACCGACAAGGCGGTGTTGCCGCGCCCGAAATGGGTCATGTAGTTCGACAACGATCCACCAGGACAGGCCGCCACCAGGATCATGCCGGCCTCGATGTTGGGTGGCAGGTCCAGCACCAGCGTCGCCAGCCAGGTGCCCACCGGCAACAACAGAAACTGCGGTATCAACCCGGCAATCACCGCGCGCGGCATCGCCGCGACACGCCGGAAATCTTGCAGGCGCAATTCCAGCGCCACCGAAAACACCATGGTCGCCAGCACCAGGCTAAGCGCGATCTGTTGCGATGTCATGCTCTTTGTAGCTCCTGTCACGGGCCCGCCTGCCGGCGCGTCTACGGACGCTCAGGTCCGGGGCGTGCGTCCTGCTTTCTTGGTTCTCGCGCCATTATGGACAGGACGCAGGCATCGTCGCATGCCGCGCCGCGGGCGCCATGCACCCATGCACGATTGCGCGACGCGTCAACACGACGATGAACGCAGCGTGCGGCTGAGCAGCACCACCGGCAGCAGACCGACCAGTACCAGCGCCAGCGACGGCAGTGCCGCCTCGCCCAGGCGCTCGTCGCGTGCCAACTGATAGGCGACCACCGCCAGCGTGTCGGAATCGAACGGACGCAATACCAGCGTTGCCGGAAGCTCCTTCATCACGTCGACAAACACCAGCAAGGC
>JBKJRR010000014.1:0-7773 GCA_046594635.1 Burkholderiaceae bacterium | reverse complement strand
ATTCAACCGCCTGCACGACCTGCGCCATGCGCTGCAATTGCGCTGCCGCCACGAATACCGGTTGTGCTGAAAAGAGGAACGGGCAGCGCTGTCGAACCAGCTCGGAAAGGCCTGGTTGCCCCAGTTCCGAATCAAGGGCGCGCGTTAGTGCCGTCTCATCGAGACTAAAGCAGAAGCACGCACTATTGAGCATGTCGATAGTGCTGAGTGGTATGTCAAGTTGCGGTGTTGTCATATCGGTGTTCACGGATTGTCGTTAACCCTGGTGCAGGGCAGGGTACGCTCTTGAATCGATCGGTGAACCCGACTCGGCGTCGTATCAGTCGCATCCGCTGCCCCCTGTTCGGTGGATGCGCAACCTGGTTCGACAGAAGCTCAGTGGGAGCGGTCGGTCGGGGAGCGCTGCACCCGCGCCGTTCTTGGTTCGGCCACCAATGCCTCGATGATCGGACACGGATAAACGTCACCAGTGGCAATGCAGTGGGCCAGCAGGCCGTCCAGCGATCGCTGCATGCGCGACAGGTCATCCAGCTTGCCACGAATCTGTTCTAGTCGCGCAGAAGTCACGGCACGCACCGCACGGCGATTGCGACCGTCGGCGAGGTCCAAAAGCGTCGCGATCTCATCCAGCGTGAACCCCAGTCCCTGGGCCCGCTTGATGAAACCGATACGGTCGACAAGGCCCGGGGCGTAGTACCGCACAGCGCCGGTCGCTGGAGGAACCGGCAGCAGTCCCCGGCCCTGGTAGTACCGGATCGTTTCCACGCCGACACCGGCGGCTCGCGCCAGGCGCCCGATGGTCAAGGTCCGCTCGGCGCTGCTTGTTGCTTGTTCGATGTGCATGGTCCAAGCTTATCCGCAGACGCCGTACGTGACCCCAGCTTTGTTTGATGTTCGTCAATATCTGATCGGCGTCGGTGCATATGATGAAACTTCACTTGCGCCCCGTCAATCATGCCTCTGTTCTCGCGCACCCACACCAAACGCCGCACTGGCTACATGGTGTTGCTGGCCTGGGTGCTAGCCCTGGCTGTGGGCTGGGCCAACGCCTGCCTGCTTCAAGAGCGCAGTACACATTGGCAAGAGCGTTCGAATGGCGCCACACTGACTGACCAGGCGGCTCACGTTTCACCTGGTCATATCGGCATCCATGCCGATCACGCCGAAAATTCCGGCCCCGGCAAGCGCGTCGGCCAGAAAATTTGTGATGACGGCAAACAAGCCGTCGTCAAACCGGTGTCAAGCGTCGATTTGACGAATGTGACGATGGCGCCCCCAACGGTATTCATCTGGCCAAACCGGGCGGCCATGGCCCGGCGGAGCCTTGCCCAGCGGGCGTTGCCGGCACCCGGTCCGGTCGTACCGCTGCGTACCCTTTTTGTTCGCCTGGTGCTATAGCCACTTGCAGCCCTTGATGCGGAGTCCATTGCTCCGCCGTCCACGCCTCGATCCAAAAAGGACTTGACTCCGTACCCGGGTACGGCGTTCAGACTTGGTCATCACGCTGTCGTGGGTGTACGTCACCGAACAGACGGCGAGCCCCTTTTACCCCAGCATTACTTCACAAGCCAGGAAATCACCATGACATTCGTTCGCACCACAGTTTCTATCGCCGTCCTGAGCAGCGCCGCGATGTTCACCTCGACCTGGGCCGCAGCTGACAAACAGCACGACGCCCATCACCCCGCGCCGGCCACCGTCACCCAGGTCGCTCAAGCGCAACCGGCCGCCACGAGCATGGGCATGCGCGCCGGCGCTACCGCGCCTGGTTACGCCGACCAGATGAAGGCCATGCAGCAGATGCACGACAAGATGATGGCTGCCAAGACGCCCGAAGAGCGTACTGCCTTGATGCCCGAGCAGATGAAGCTTATGCAGGAAAGCATGAACATGATGGGTGGTATGGGTGGTATGGGTGGTATGGGTGGAAAGGCTGGCATGGGCGCAGGTGGGGCGGCGGGCAAACCAGCCGATGTGGCAGCGCGCCAGGGCATGATGGAACAACGCATGGACATGATGCAGTCCATGATGCAGATGATGATGGATCGCATGTCAGCGGTCCCGGCGACGAAGTGAGCAGCCGTCCCTCGCTCAACCGCGCAAGACGCCCCATGTGGCGCTGCAGTGGCGCTTGACCAAATGGCGAATCTCGGATGAAGAGCACGAGCTACGCAAGTTGCTGGATCGTGACGTCGACGCAAAGAGTTGGCGCGGCGCCAACAAAACCTTGACATTCCCATCATGTCAAGGTCTATATTGAATTTGCAGGGCGGCGCCAACATCGCCGACCCACGATGAAAGGACCAACACCATGAGCGCCTCTGACCACGATCACCTTCCCAACCCGCAAAGTGCATCCGGCATGAAACCGCATGGCTTTGCGCATGACGAGCACGGGGGTGCGCAGCCGCAAGGCTCTGGCATGAACCGGCCACTGAAGACGGCGCTGATGATGGTCGCCCTCGTTGGCGGCTTTTACCTCTTGCGTGAGCACTGGGACCATGTCGCTGGCAACTGGATCTACCTGCTGCTGCTGGCATGCCCGCTGATGCACCTGTTCCATGGCCACGGCGGGCATGGCGGGCACGCGACGTCGACCACAAACCCCGCCGACAGGAAGGAATGACGCCATGGACATGCCTACACGCCACGATCACGCCGGGCACGCGCACCACCATCCGCCGTCGGAGCCCAATGCCACAGCGCTGAAGGACCTGGTGTGCGGCATGGTCGTGACCGCGCAATCCGAGCACCACGCCGAGCACGAAGGCCGGCCATACTATTTCTGCAGCGCGAAGTGCCAAACGAAGTTTGCCGCCGAACCGACCCGCTATGTGGATGGCGGCAACTCGCCAGCCGCGGTCGAGGTTGCGACACAAGCTGCAGGCACGATCTATACCTGCCCAATGCACCCGGAGATCCGACAGGACCATCCCGGCAATTGCCCCAAGTGCGGCATGACGCTCGAGCCACTGCTGCCGGAACTAAACGACGAAGAGAATCCGGAACTGGTCGACTTCAATCGTCGCTTCTGGTGGACGCTACCGTTCACGGTGGTGGTGATGATTCTGGCCATGGCGGGCCACACCATGGGCTGGTTCGAACCCGCCACGCAGACCTGGATCGAACTGGTGTTGACCTTGCCGGTCGCGCTGTGGGCCGGCTGGCCGTTTTATGTGCGTGGCGTGCAGTCGGTGTTCAATCGAAGTCCCAACATGTGGACGCTGATCGGCCTGGGCACCAGCGTGGCTTTCATCTACAGCGTGGTGGCGACCATCGCACCGCAGATATTTCCGGCGACCTTTGTCACCGATGGCAGTGTTGCGGTGTATTTCGAGGCGGCTGCAGTCATCATCTCGTTGACCCTGTTCGGTCAGATCCTGGAGCTCAAGGCACGCTCACAAACCTCCGCGGCGATCAAGTCACTGCTCGGACTGGCGCCCAAGACTGCACGGCGCATCGCCGCCGACGGCACCGAGGAAGACATTCCGCTCGCCAATGTGCATGTCGGTGACCAACTGCGCGTACGCCCCGGCGAGAAGGTGCCGGTTGACGGCATCGTGGTCGAAGGCAGCAGCGCGCTCGACGAGTCCATGCTCACTGGCGAGCCGCTGCCGGTGACCAAGCGCCCCGGAGACAAGCTGATCGGCGCCACGATGAACACCAGTGGCGCGCTGATCATGCGCTCCGAACACGTGGGCTCGGCCACCGTGCTGTCGCAGATCGTGCAAATGGTGGCGCAGGCGCAGCGATCGCGCGCGCCGATGCAGCGCATGGCCGATGTCGTGGCGGGCTACTTCGTCGTCACCGTCGTTGGCATCGCTTTGCTGACCTTCTTCGCATGGGGACTGTTTGGCCCCGAACAGGGCTGGGTCTTTGGCCTGATCAATGCGGTGGCGGTGCTGATCATCGCCTGCCCATGCGCGCTCGGCCTGGCCACACCGATGTCGATCATGGTCGCCACCGGCAAAGGTGCGACGAACGGCGTGCTGTTTCGTGACGCTGCAGCGATCGAGAACCTGCGCAAGATCGACACGCTGATCGTCGACAAGACCGGCACGCTGACCGAAGGCCGACCCGTCTACGAGAAAGCGGTTGCTGCCGAAGGCTTCAAGGAATTGGATGTGCTGCGTCTGGCTGCGAGCCTGGACCAGGGCAGCGAGCATCCGCTGGCCGCGGCCATCGTTGCCGCAGCGCACGAACAGGGGCTTGATCTGGCCAAGCCCGAGCAGTTCGACTCCGAGTCGGGCATCGGTGTGCGCGGCAACGTGGACGGCAAGGCACTGGCCTTGGGTAACACGGCGCTGATGGATCAACTCGGCGTGAAGGTCGACGCACTGAAGGCGCAGGCCGAGGAACTACGCAGCCAGGGTGCCAGCGTGATGCACCTGGCGGTTGACGGGCAATTGGCCGGCCTGCTGGCGGTGTCCGACCCGATCAAGTCCACAACGCCCGACGCACTGGCTGCGCTGCGCAAAGCAGGCCTGCGCATCGTGATGGCCACCGGCGACGGCTTGACCACGGCTCGTGCGGTCGCCAAGCGCTTGGGCATCGAGGAAGTGCATGGCGAGGTTAAGCCGGCCGACAAGCTGGCCCTGGTCGAGAAGCTGCAGAAAGAGGGACGGGTGGTCGCCATGGCCGGTGACGGCATCAACGACGCGCCGGCACTGGCACGCGCCGATGTCGGCATTGCCATGGGCACCGGCACCGACGTGGCGATGAACAGCGCGCAGCTCACGCTGGTCAAGGGCGACCTGCGTGGCATCGCGGTGGCGCGGGCCTTGTCTGAGGCGACAGTGGCCAACATGAAACAGAACCTGGGTTTTGCGTTTGTCTACAACGCCCTCGGTGTGCCCTTGGCGGCGGGCGTGCTGTTCCCGTTGACAGGCTGGCTGTTGTCGCCGCTGATCGCCGCGCTGGCCATGAGCCTGAGCTCGTTTTCCGTCATCTCCAACGCGCTACGGCTGCGCAGAGCGAAGCTGGAGCAATTTTGAGAAGCAGCGCGCCGCCCCTACGGCAGGTGAACACCCTAAACCGCCTGCAACAAGTAGGTCATTGGGGCGCCGCCCAGGTGCGCCATTTTGGCCACCAATGGGCCGTGCAGTGCCCTACGCACTGAATTCAGTCAAACGAATGGCGCATCAAAGCAATTCTCCGAAGTCCCGAACAACCAAATCAAAAGGCAATCCATGAGCACCACACTGATAGTCATCCTCGTCGTCATCGCACTGGCGGTCTTTCTCCTGATGGCGATATTCAACAAACTGGTCATGCTGAGGAATCGCTACAAGAACGCCTTTGCCCAGATTGAAGTGCAACTCAAGCGCCGTTATGACCTGATCCCCAATCTGGTCGACACCGCCAAGGCGTACATCAAGCATGAACGTGAAACGCTGGAGTCGGTCGTCAAGGCGCGTAACGAGGCATCGAGCATGTTGTCCAACGCCGCGGCGGCGCCTGGTGATGCCACCGCCATGAAGGGCCTGGTCGGCGCCGAAGGACGGTTGTCCGGCGCGCTGATGAACATGAAGATGGTGATGGAGGCCTATCCGGACCTCAAGGCGAACCAGAACATGATGCAACTGAGCGAGGAACTCACGTCAACGGAGAACAAGGTTTCGTTCTCGCGCCAGGCATTCAACGACCAGGTGATGGCCTACAACACCTACAAGCAGTCTTTCCCGCCGGTTGTTTTCGCATCCATGTTTGGCCACTCACAGGACGCTGCGCTGCTTGAATTCGCCGACAGCGCCGAGATCCAGGCGGCGCCGAAGGTGTCGTTTTGATTGAAGCCTGCTACTTGGCAGTTGCCCGATGAATTTTTTCGAATCCCAGGAGCGCGCGCACAAGCACACGACCTTGCTGATCGTGCTGTTTGGTGTCGCGGTGATCGCATTGATCGCCATGGCCAATTTGCTGGCGCTGGTGGTGTTTGGCTTTGTCAATAGCCAGCAATTGCGAGATGGCCAGACCTTTGTCGCGCAAATGGACTGGAAGATGTTCGCCACCGTGGGCGCGGGTGTCAGCGTGGTGGTGCTGGTCGGAAGCTTGTACAAGATGATGGCCTTGTCTGCGGGCGGCAAGGTCGTCGCCGAGTCGCTGGGTGGCCAGTTGATTCCCCGCAATACCGAGGAACCCAACCAGCGCAAGCTGCTCAATGTCGTCGACGAAATGGCGATCGCGTCGGGAACGCCGGCGCCACCGGTCTATCTGCTGGCGGGCGAGCCGGGCATCAATGCCTTCGCTGCGGGATTCTCGCCGCGCGACGCGGTACTCGGAATCACACAGGGAGCGATTGAGCAGCTGAGCCGGGATCAGTTGCAGGGTGTCATCGCCCATGAGTTCAGTCACATATTCAATGGCGACATGCGGCTCAACATTCGCCTGATGGGTGCTTTGAACGGCATTCTGGTGCTGGGCATTCTGGGCTACTACCTGATGTACTCGGCGTCGTTCTCGGGGCGCCGTCGCGGCAACGACAACAGTGGTGCCGCCATCATGGCGCTGGCTGTCGGGCTGATGGTGATTGGTTTTGCTGGTACCTTCTTCGGCGGCCTGATCAAGGCCGCAGTCAGCCGGCAGAGGGAATACCTGGCGGACGCGTCGGCGGTCCAGTTCACCCGTAACCCGATGGGAATTGCGGGTGCGTTGAAGAAGATTGGAGGGCTGAAGTCGGGCTCCATCGTGCGCAACCCGGGCGCGCCCGAAGTCAGTCATGCCTTCTTCGCCCAGGGCGTGACAGGATTCACGCAGTGGCTGTCGTCCACCCATCCACCGCTGGCCGAGCGCATCTTGCGCATCGATCCGCAGTGGGATGGCAAGTTCGACGTCTCAGATCCGCCAAAACCCGCTGAAAGCCAACCGGCCGTCGATGACGCATCGGCCACGCGACGGCCTGACATGGCCCGACATATGGCGACTGTCGCGGCAGGTGCCGCAGCAGCCGACGCCGTCGCGATGATGGATCGAATGGCTCAACCAACGCAGGAGTCAGTCCTGTACGCCCGGTCCTTATTGTCGGATTTGCCCGCGTCGATTCAGAAAGCAGCGCGTGAACCCTATGGTGCGCGGGCCGTGATCTATTGTCTGCTGCTCGACAAGGGGGCCGAACTGCGCGCACAACAATTGGCGTTGTTGCACCACCGCGCCGACAAGGACGTGTACGCGCTGGCAATCAGTTTGGTGCCTCAGATGGATGCACTCGACACGAGGTTCCGGCTGCCGATCATCGACATTGCCATACCGGCGCTCAAGCAGCTTTCAGACCGTCAGTACCCGTCGTTCAAGGCCAACCTGGTGGCGCTGATCGAGATGGACGCCAGGGTGGACTTGTTCGAATGGTCGTTGCAGAAGATTCTGTTCAGCCATCTGGATGGGCACTTTGGCAAAACACCATTGGTTGCGAGGCGACGAGCGGAGTCCGGCCAACTCACACGGGAGTTGGGCCTGGTCTTGTCGGTGATTGCTTTCGCCGGCGCGGCGGATCAAGGCAGTGCGCAGAGCGCATTCGACGCCTCCGCGCAATCGCTGGCTGTCAAAGGTCTGGCGTTGTTGGCGAAGGACCAGATCAGGATTGCGGACCTGGATCAGGCACTTGGCAAGTTGGATCCATTGGCTCCCGCAGCCAAGTCACGCCTGTTGACGGCCTGTGTTATCAGTACCTGGCACGACCAGAGAGCCACGCCGGTGGAGGTGGAGCTGTTGCGCGCATTCGCCAGTGTTCTGGATTGCCCCATGCCGCCGGGGATGTTGCCAGGAGGTCGGCATGACGAC
>JBKJRR010000475.1:0-9759 GCA_046594635.1 Burkholderiaceae bacterium | reverse complement strand
TACGGGTTCAACCTGCCGCATTGGGACGGACTGTGGACGCTGGTGCTGCTGGACGCCACGATGCGCGCCAGTGATCGCCTGGCCTTGCAACGCGAACTGGCGTGGGAAGGATTCGGGCGGCTGTCGTCACATGTGTTTGCCCATCCGCATGCCAGCGACGCAGCGCTGGCGGAGATCATCGCATCCGCCGGCCGGCAGGACCAGGTGGCGGTACTGCGTGCCAGCAGCCTGGCCGGATTTTCATCGCGGCCGCTACAAGACATCATGCATGCCACCTTTTCCGTGTCCCGTGTCGCCGATGCCTGGAACCAGTTCATCCAGCGTTTCTCACCTCTGCAAGCCCTGGGTTCAACGTGGGAGCCGGCACACGCATTCATGGCCCGCAGCCTGCTGATTCACGAATACCGCAGGGTCTTGCTGCGCGATCCCAACCTGCCCCTGGCGTTTCTGCCGGCAGACTGGCCCGGCGTGCAGGCGCGAAGACTATGCGAAGACATCTATGGCGCCGTGCTCAAGGCCAGCGAACGTTACCTGCAGGCCCAGGTGCAGACGCTGGACGGCCCGCTGGCGCTGACGCCACGCGCCATCACCCATCGCTTGATCCATCACTCGACAAGGGGAAAATCCGCCGCAGGTTCGGACACCTGAGCGCTTGTTCGTTGCGGGGCAGGCGCGTACCAGCCGACTGCGGGATCGTCTAACGGTGCATGGCCGGTACCAACCGGTCCGATGCCGCCAGCTGCGTTTCGCCGTCAAGCTCGATCGCCACCTGGGTGCAGACGGCACGGCACAAGGTGGCCACCCTTTCACTCTGCAGGCGGTAATACATCTGCGTGCCCTCGCGACGCTTGGCAAGCACACCACATCGGTACAAGGTACTCAGGTGCTGTGACATATTGGGCTGGGTGGTGTCGATTTCGGTCAGCAACTGGGAAACGCTTTTTTCGTTCTGACACACCGCGCTGATGATCTTGAGCCGTATCGGCGTGGACAAGACAGCGAACAACTCGGCCACCGATTGGAAAACACGGTCTTCGGTGCTGGCTTCTTCCATGGTCTGCCCCTTGTGGTTCTCTACAGGTTTCTGTTGCTTCTCAATTCTATTAGCAACGACCAATATATCAATCGGCCCGCAAATGCCCCATCATTTGAACCGGTACCACTGCCGGTTCAAAACGGCCGCGACCGATGACACCTCGTCGGGAAACATGCCCAGGTTGAGCTCGGTATTGCACTGCTCGACCATGCCCCGCAAAAAACCCGGCGTGTGGATGCGCCCGGCCGGGCGGTAGATCGCCGACCCATCACCACCAACCCGGCGCGTATGGCATTCGGTGCAGCGGTGCTGGCGTATCAGCTGCTCACCCTGTGCCAGATCGGCGTCCTTGAATATCTCGGCTGCACCTTGCGCCATCGCCGACGCCGCGCCTGACAGTAGTAGCAGCACCACGACACTGCCAGACGCCAGGACCCGGCGCAGGCGCAAAACAACATCCTCGGCGGTCAGCGGCGTGAACTGGATCATGGGAACCTCCGCCAATTGAAACGACCTATTTGGCGCCATCCAGCACCCATTGAGCAAGCGTCTTCGCATCGGCTTCGCTCAGGTTGGGCTGAGCCGGCATCGGCACCGCGCCCCAAACGCCGGAGCCACCCTTGCGGATGCTGTCCGATAGTTTGGCCACGGCGTCGGCCTGACCTGCATATTTCCTGGCCACGTCGTTATAGGCCGGCCCCACCAGCTTCTTGGCCGGCGCATGGCAGGCCAGGCAGGCATTTTTCTGGGCCAGCTGCTGGCTGGCAAACGATGGCATAGCCAGGGTGCTGACGACAAATGCAAGGCAAAGTGCGGTGCGGATTTTCATAATGGCTCCTGGAGATGGCTGTTCGACGGGAAAGCCCGATGATTTCATATATGCAGATTAAATGATATTCAAATTCCACCAATTTTCCCATCGGTAGTTCTACCAATGCCGACGCCGCCGAAGCCCCGGTCGCTTACACGACAATATGGCGATGCAGCTGCCTGAACTCGCCTCGTTGACGGCCACGGTATTGTGGAGTGCCTTCGCCATGGCCGCGGTATTCGGCGCCATTGCCCAGCGCAGCCATTTCTGCACCATGGGCGCCATCGCCGATATCGTCAACATGGGCGACTGGTCACGCATGCGCATGTGGGTGCTCGCCGTCGCCGTGGCCATACTCGGATTCAACGCCATGGTGGCCATGGGCTGGATCCAGGCCGCCAACAGCATCTATTCCGGCCCCCGGATTCTGTGGCTGTCACTGGCTTGCGGTGGTTTGCTGTTCGGTTTTGGCATGGTGCTGGCATCGGGTTGCGGAAGCAAGAACCTGGTGCGGGCCGGCGCCGGCAACCTCAAGGCCTGGGTGGTGTTGCTGGTGATGGGCGTTGCGGCCTTCGCCACCCTCAAAGGCATCACGGCGGTCGTGCGGGTTGCAACGGTCGACCGCGTTGCACTGGAACTGCCCGCTGGCCAGGACCTCCCCTCGTTGTTGGCCAGCGCAACCGGGATCGGCACGCCACTTGCCGCGGCGCTGGCGGGTCTGGCCATCGCGGCGGTGCTGATTGCCTGGGTGTTGCGCAAGCCCCAGGGACGCGATCCCATGGTCTGGCTGGGCGGCGCGGGCATTGGCGCTGTTGTGGTCATCGTGTGGTGGATATCGGGCCGTCTGGCCTTCGTGGAGGAACATCCCGAAACCCTGGAGCGTGCTTTCCTGGCCACCAACTCCCGTAGCATGGAAGCACTGAGCATGGTGGCACCATTGGGATTCGCACTCGACTGGTTGATGTTCTACAGCGACGCGTCCAAACACCTCACCTTGGGTATTGTCAGCATGGTGGGTGTGGTTGTCGGGTCGGCGTTGATGGCGCTGAGCACGCGCGAGTTTCGCTGGGAAGGCTTTGGCAACGTCGAGGACATCGCCAACCATCTGGTCGGAGCCACGCTGATGGGCATCGGCGGCGTGACGGCGCTCGGATGCACGATCGGCCAGGGGCTTTCGGGTGTCTCGACACTGTCACTGGGCAGCCTGCTGGCGCTCGTGGCCATCGTGTGTGGCGCGCTCGCCGCGCTGCGCTACCAGATCTGGCGTATCGACCGGATGGGTTGAATGTCCGGGCGCTGCCCGCCCCGGCTCAGGCGGCGCGCCTGAGCAGCGACTGCGCGGTGTCAATCACGTCTTCCTCGAACATCTCGCCGGGTATCGCCTGCACCAGTCGGCCCTGACGGTCGACCATACAGGTCATGGGAATCACACGGCGGGTGGTGAACTGACGCCGCAGCAGGCCGCCGTCCATGGCAACCGGGAATCGGTAGTTGTTCTGCGCCATGTAGCGGCGCACCAGGGCTTCATCGGTATCGAGCGCGACGCCGAGCACTTGCAGGCCGGACCCCTGCAGGGCGCGATAGGCCTTGTCGACATGCGCATTGTGGCGCTTGCAGAACGGGCAATACGTGGCCCAGAACACGACCAGCGCCGGCTGTCCGCGCCAGGCAGCAGGCTCCACCACCCCACCGCCGAGCAAGTTGACCGTCGGCCAGGCCACTTCAGTACCCAGGGCGGCCGGCTGCGCAGGAACTGCTCCGGCAAGCATCCAACCAGCACCGGCAGCCAGCCAATCGCGACGTTTCATTTGTTGAGGCCCTTTTGTTCCATCAGCAGATAGGTGTTGTAGGCATTCATGCGGTTGGCGGCCCGAAACAAGGGCAGGTGTTCGAAACGCGACCAGTCGGCCTTGGCATAGGCGTCCTCGAATGGCTCGAGGTCACGTGCCGCCTCGCCCATGCTCTTGCGCAGAAAGACCAGGTAGTCGCGGGTCAGTTCCAGGTCGGCCAAAGGCTCTGTGGACACCGCACCGTGCCCCGGCACCATGATACGGGGACTGAAGGCCATCAGTTGCGCCAGCGACGTGATCCACTGGTTGCTGTCAGCCTGCCCCACGAACGGAATACGTCCCCGGAACACCAGATCGCCGGCAAACAACACACCGGCTTCGGGCACAAACACCACCAGGTCTTCCGGCGTGTGCGAGGGCCCGGCATGGCGGATATGGAACTCGAACGCGCCCATCTTGAGCACGGTCTGCTCATCGTCGAGCCAGCGATCCGCCCCCACCAGGCGGGTCTTGTCGTCGATCCACGGCGCCAGCTCATTGCGGCTCGCTTGCAGGCGCAACTTCGCCGTCTCTGACGTCAGGTACTCACGCCCACCCGGATGCGCCAGCACGGTGACGCCCGCATCCTTGAAGGCCTGCAGCCCGTAGATGTGGTCTGCGTGGTAATGGGTTACCACCAGGTATCGGATGGGTTGGGGCGTGATGCGCCGGATTTCCGCGATCAGCTCGCCCGCCAGCGCGGGTGAGCCCAGCGCATCGACGACAAGCACGCCATCGTCGGTGACGACAAAGCCCGCATTGGAAATGAAATTGCGATTGGCCGACGAGCCCAGTGCGGCCTCGCCCTGCACCATCCAGACATTTTGCGCTACCTGACGTGCCCGGAGCGGAGCACCTGTATCGGCCGCCTGCGCTTGCGATAATCCTGGCCACAGCAGCATGACGAATGCCGCCAGCCGCGCCAGGACAAGCGGGAACTTCGCAAAAGACATTGTGGGGGGCCCTGGGTTTTCGCTATATCCGCATGGGATGATACTCTTGAAAATCCAGCTGGGGTGGCGTCAAATGATGACAGCCCGGATGGCCTGGTGGTGTATGTAACCCGGTCCGGTACGGAAACAGTTATTTGCCAAAAAGGAGACAGTCTTGAACAAGATGCGTATCGGTTGGACCCGGCATGCCGCAGCCATCGGCATGGTGCTTGCCGGACTCGGCGGCAATGCCATCGGCCAGACCGCGACAGAACTCAATACCCGGGCCTTGGCTGCGACCTGCGCCAACTGCCACGGCACCGATGGGCGTGCAGTTGCAGGTTCCGGCAATGCGCGTCTGGCCGGACAGAGCAAGGAATTCATCGTCTCGCAAATGTTGGCCTTTCGCGACGGAACGCGCCCGGCCACGGTGATGCACCAGCTTGCCAAGGGTTTCAACAACGCACAGATCGATCAACTCGCGGCCTATTTTGCTGCGCAGAAATGAAGGACTGAAGATGAAGCGACGTGATCTTGTCCAGGGTCTGTTGGCTGGCAGCGCCCTGGCTGCCATGGTTGGCTGCGCTACTTCTTCCGGTGTGCCCACCAAGGCCAGGGTGCTTGTCGTTGGAGGCGGATATGGAGGCGCCACGGCGGCCAAGTACGTGCGTCTGCTGTCAGGCAACAGCATTGATGTGGTGCTGGTCGAACCCCAAGCGAATTTCGTCTCCTGCCCGATTTCCAATCTGGTCATCGGCGGTGTACGGCGCATGGCCGACATCACGACCTCCTACGACGGCTTGCGCAGCCGGCATGGCGTTCAGGTGGTGCACGACACCGTCACGGCTATCGACGCTGCAAAGAAGTCGGTGCGACTGGCAGGCGGCACCGATATCGGCTACGACACCCTGATCCTGTCGCCTGGAATCGACCTCATGTTCGATTCCATTCAAGGCCTGCGCCAGGCCAACGCGCAGGGCCAGATCCTGCACGCGTGGAAGGCTGGCGCCGAAACCCAGGCACTTTTCGAGCAGTTGCAAGCCATGCGCGACGGCGGCGTTTACGCCTTGTCCATCCCGGAAGCGCCTTACCGATGCCCGCCCGGTCCTTATGAAAGGGCCAGTATCGTCGCAGCCTACTTGAAGAAGCACAAACCGCGCAGCAAGGTGCTGGTGTTGGACGCCAATCAGGACGTCACGTCCAAAGGGCCGCTGTTCAAGAAGGCCTGGACCGACCTGTATCCGGGTCTGCTGGAATACCGTGGTCAGCACAAGGCGGTGGCGGTAGACGGCGCGAGTCGCACGCTGCGATTCGATTTCCAGGAACCCGTCAAGGCCGATGTGCTCAATGTCGTGCCCCCGATGCGCGCCGGCGCCATCGCCGTGCAAGCTGGCCTGGCCAACGCCAATGGACGTTGGTGCCATGTCAATTTCCTGAACTTCGAGTCCACTGCTGCGGCCGGCATCCATGTGCTGGGTGACTCGACCCAATCTGCGCCCGCAATGCCCAAATCGGGCCATATGGCCAACAACCATGCGAAGGTCGCAGCGGCGGCAGTTGTTGCGCAGATCAAGGGCCTGGCACCCAACACCAGTCCGATGCTGACCAACACCTGCTACAGCTTCGTCAGTCCGACCGAGGTGGTGCATGTAGCCAGCGTGCACGAGTATGTGGCCGCCGAGAAAACCTTCAAGGCGGTTGCAGGGTCTGGCGGAGTTTCGTCTGCACGCAATGAGCAGGAGGCGGGCTACGCCATGGCCTGGGCGCGCAATATCTGGGCCGATACGCTGGGTTGAACCGGGGCGATCGAGGTGCGCCGCGTGGCGCGCCTCCCGCTGCGCCAACTTCGAGGCGAACGGCCAGCGATGGCCGCAGCGAAGCGGGTCAGGGCTTGATGTAGGCCGCGCCCAGCCTTTGCAGTTTGGCCAGCCGCACGACGCCTGACGGCGTGAAGTCGGCTTCGAGAATGAACTGCGATTTTTTCAGGTTGCGATTCGCCAATGTGATCTCGCAAATTTCGAAGTTCACGCCGCGCGCCTTGAGTGCCGCAACCGGGCCGGAATACAGGGCCCCATTCTTGTCCTTGGCACCCTCCATCAGGAAGTCAACACCTTGCGCGTGGGTCACCACAGTGATCTTCGCGGATGGGTCCACATCGAGATGGTTCTTGATGTTGCGCAGTCCGCCCAATCCTTGCTCGGCCGCATCGTTGATATGGTAGGCAACCGCATCCTGAGCCATTGCCATTGACGCCGCCAGACCCAACACCAGAACAGAACAGATTTTCCAGATACGCATGACAGTCTCCTAGTCGATCGTCAGACAACGGCGCCACAACCGTGAACGCCGCAAAAGGCCCGGATAGCAAAGCTACACCGCTTTGACATTATCGGCCGCCATGCATGAACATAAGCATTTGCTTTTATACGTAATTACCCTTGAAGCTCCAGGATGTCGGTAATGGCACGAATACCCGCACCGGCACACGAGTCATCGGCGTCACCACCGGGCGCGCCTGAAACACCGATGGCACCGAGCAAGGCGCCACCGCTCTCGATGACCAGACCGCCACCGGCCGCGAGCACGCGCGGGTGCGAACGCAGGGCACTCATGGCTTTGCCCGGCTGCGTTTCCTGACCCAACGCGCCTGTCGCCGTCCTGAAGCTTGCCGCGGTCCAGGCCTTGTCGCTCGCCACGCCGACGGTGTGAGCACCGGCGAACCGATCGCGCAACAACACCTGCAGGGTGCCGAAACGGTCCACGACAGCGACGGCAACCTGAAAGCCCTGTCGGCGGCATTCGTCGAGCGCGGCGCGTGCCGCCACCAATGCAGTCTCCGGTGTCATCAACTTGACGCTGAACGTACTGCTGGCAGTCTGCGCCATCGCAGGTCCGCTGACCAGCCATGCTGCAGACGCCAGCAAGGCGGTCAGTGTGGATCGAAGCTTCATCATGGAGGTGTCCTCGCGGTGCGTGATTCGAAGTGCCTGGGCTCGCGATGGGCCCATCATCAGCTGGCGATGCCCGGATTGCCCTTGAGCCCTACCAGCGTGGGCGTATTGATCTTGCGTGCCTTGACCCGGCCTCCCTGTGCCTTGAGCCAGGTCTCGACCACGTCCCAGACCGGCTTGCTGCCAGGCGCATTGCGGGCTTCCTCGGCGACTGGCGCCCAGCCTGCCACCTTGTAGTTCTTGCCAGCTTCGATCGGCCTGCCACCGAGCCGCATGGCGGAGATGCGGCTGCCCATCTTCTGCATCGGATCGCAGGTATAGACCAGGCCGCCGACCCGCACCATGTCGCCTCCCTGCTGGTAATAGGGATCCGGATTGAACAGGTTGTCGGCAACGTCCTCGAGCACGGTCTTGATCATCTCGCCGCTCATGTCGTTGACCGTCGCATACGGGTAGGTAATGGCCAGCTGATCCATCAACAATTCTCGCGTGATGGTATCGCCCGGCAACAAGGAGGTGCCCCAGCGAAAGCCCGGTGAAAACGCGATCTCGGCGCCCTGCACATCCATCAGCGCGTCACAGATCAACTGATCCCAGGAACCATTGAAGTTGCCGCGGCGGTACAGGAGCCCATCGGTCACCGCCAGCTTTTCCGCAAGTTTGTTCTCATAGGGCTGACGCACCTTGTTGATCAAGGCTTGCATGGCCGGGTCGGCCTTGAGCTGATTGGCAAACACTGGAAGCAGCCGATAACGGAAGTCGACGACCTTGCCATCCTTCACGTCGAAGTCCATGACGCCGAGGAACTTGCCGTTGCTTCCCGCATTGGTGACCAGTGTCTTGCCGCCAGGGTTGGCCACCGGCACGGCAACCGGCACACCATCATGGGTATGACCACCAAAAATAGCGTCGATGCCGCTCACCCGGCTGGCCATCTGCAGATCGACATCCATGCCGTTGTGCGAGAGCACGACGACGACCTTGGCGCCTTTGCCGCGCACTTCATCCACCATCTTCTGCATGTTCTCGTCCTGGATGCCGAAACTCCAGTCGGCCACCAGATAACGCGGGTTGGCGATCGGCGTATACGGAAACGCCTGGCCGATGATCGCGCAGGACACGCCATTGATCTCGCGCATCGTATAGGGCTTGAACACCGGATCACCGAAGTCGGTGGTCTTGATGTTCTGCGCCAGGAAGTCAATCTTGCCCTGGAAATCCTTTTCGACAATTTCCTTGACCCGCTTCATGCCGTAGGTGAACTCCCAGTGACCGGTCATGACATCCACACCCAGCAGCTTGCATGCGTCGACCATGTCCTGCGCATTCGTCCACAACGATGTGGCCGAACCTTGCCAGGTGTCGCCGCCGTCGAGCAGCAAGGCGCCCGGTCGACTCGATCGGAGCTGCTTGACCAGCGTTGCCAGATGTGCGAATCCGCCGACCTTGCCATAGCGACGCGCCGCCTGCTCGAAATTTATGTAGGTGTAGGCATGCGCCTGCGCGCTCGCCGGCTTGACGCCAGCGTGCTTGAGCAGGTGTTCGCCGACCAGATGCGGCAGCTTGCCCTGCATCGACTCGATGCCGATGTTGACGCTGGGCTCGCGGAAAAAGATGGGTTTGAGTTGTGCATGGCAATCGGTCATGTGCAGGAAAGACACATTGCCGAAGGTTGCCGTGTCGTAAAGGCCGGCCTGCGCAGTCGCGGCATCCACGTTGGCATGGCGCGCCAGTCCCATGCCCGCGACCGACGCCGCGCTCAGGATCTGCAGGAATTCGCGCTTGGACAAATTCATAAATCAGCAATCAATGATATGACGGAGAAAAAGCAGGCCCGCACGGCGGCGGGCCTGCTGCCAGGGCTTACTGGTTGACCGGCGATTTCGGATCGAGCAGCAAGGCCATCAAGTCCTTGAGCTGCTTTTCGTCGAGCATACCCGCATGGCCGAAGCGCGGCATGGCCGAACAGGCGTTGTAGGCCTTGGCGTTGTACAACTTGCCCCAGGTATATTCGACGATGGGCTTGGCAGCGGCACTGGCAGGATCGCTGACACCGCGGATCTTGCCGTAGTTGTACAGGCTGGGGCCGATGGTTCCATAAGAGATCTCGGCCTTGTCGATCTGGTGGCAGTTGTAGCAGTTACCGCCATTGGCACTGGTGGCTACCGAGGCGTCAGACCAGGTCATGCCACGCCCGTTT
>JBKJRR010000436.1:0-11242 GCA_046594635.1 Burkholderiaceae bacterium | reverse complement strand
GATCCATCAACGAGAACGCTTAAGTAATTGAATTGGAAAGAGGAGCGATAAGAAAAAAGGGCGCGTCAGTTAATGACGCGCCCTGAACCAACAATCATTGGCAACTGCGATAGTTGGAACTTCATTGTAGGCAAAAAGGCCTGAATGCCCAGATCCCTCGCAGGAAAAACAAGTCGTTGCAGGGCAGCAACAAGAAAACAATTCACAGTTTATCCACAGGTTGCAAAAAAATAGCTGAACAACATGTGGGTGAACTGTGGACCGGCTGTGGGCTTCGTCATCGCCATCCCATATCGTGGACTAATGGCGTTGCGATATGCCGAATTTGGCGCTTCACCGGCCGCCATTCTAACCAAATTCGCGTCGAACCAAAGAAAAGTCAGTAGCCGCAAACTTTTCAACCACTTTCACTCCCGGGTTTTCCGGGTCATCTTCAGTCTCCGATTTGACGGCAAACCAACGAATAACCCGACAGGGCGGTGGACCTTTGCGCTCCTGCAGCCTGATCCAGGCTCGCTTACCGGCCCGGCCGGATGACCGCGTATTGCACCCAATCACCTCGGCGGAACAGGATATTGATCGGCTTGTTGCGCTCCACCTTGGCCAGTACCGCATCAAAGTCCTTCATGCTGGCGACTTCCGTATTGGCAATGGCAACGATCACATCGCCTTCGCGGATGCCCGCACGCTGCGCAGCTTCGGCGGCCGATTCGACCTTGACGCCGCCCTTGATCTTGAGTTCCTTGCGCTGCGTGTCCGTCATTTCGCTCACTACCAGACCCAAAGCCTGCGCTGCGACCGAGGCCTTCGGTTTTTCGTCCCGCTCAGGCGCTTTCTGGGCCACGACTTCGGGTTCGAGTTCACCGATCAGGATCGTCAACTCCTTGTTGCTGCCCCGGCGGAAGACCGTCAGGTTACTGCGCGTTCCCGGCTTGATATTGCCAACCAGTCGCGGCAGATCGTTGTGCCGTTCGATCGCCTTGCCATCAAAGCGCACGATCACGTCGCCCGCCTCGATACCGGCCTTGTCAGCCGGCGAACCGGTCTCGACACCTCGCACCAGCGCACCGCTAGGCTTGCCCAATCCGATCGACTCGGCGACATCCTTGGTGACCTGGTCGATCTGCACGCCGATTCGGCCCCGCGAGACCCGCCCCGAGGAGCGCAGCTGCTCACTGACACGGATCGCTTCATCCATCGGGATCGCAAACGAGATTCCCATGAAGCCGCCCGAACGCGAGTAAATCTGGCTGTTGATACCGACCACCTCACCGCGCATGTTGATCAGCGGCCCACCGGAGTTGCCCGGGTTGATCGCCACGTCGGTCTGGATGAACGGCAGATAGTCACCGGTGTCGCGCTGCTTGGCGCTGACGATCCCTGCGGTGACGGTGTTCTTCAGGCCAAACGGGGAGCCGATGGCCATCACCCACTCGCCCACCTTGAGGCGATTCACGTCGCCCACCTTCACCGCTGGCAAACCGGTCGCCTCGATCTTCACGACCGCCACATCGGTACGTTTGTCGGCACCCACGATGCGCGCCTTGAATTCACGGTCGTCGGTCAATGTGACCAGCACTTCATCCGCACCGTCGACCACGTGGGCATTGGTCATGATGTAGCCATCTGACGTCAGGATGAAACCCGATCCGACGCCGCGTGGCTGCTCTTCTTCCTGCGGTTGCGGTCGGTTGGAACGCGGACCCGGTTGCTGACGCGGAATGTTGGGAATCGGAACACCGAAGCGACGGAAGAACTCCAGCATGTCTTCGTCAATGCCATTGCCGCTGCCTCCACGTGGACGCGCAGCAGCTTTCTCCAGGGTCCGGATGTTCACAACTGAGGGGCCGACCTGCTCCACCAGTTCGGTGAAATCGGGAAGACCCCTTGTCTGGGCCCCGGCCGGCGCAGCGGCAATAAATCCCAGCAAACCACTCGCGGCCAGCGCCAGCGTCCAGCTTCGCAAACCCATCCCGTTGAACTTCAACATTTCCATCCCTTCCAAGATTACAAATTTATTCCGTTGGCGCCACTCACCCGTCAACCCGGCACGCTACTCTGCGAGCCGGTGCCACTGCGACAAATGGGGACTCAACGGGCGCGCTCAAGTCCTTGTGCAAATGCCGCCAGGGTATTGCGCGGCACCTCCCCGATCACCGTCAACCACCACTCGCCCGATTTGTCATTCATGCGCCGAGTCAGGGCGTGGGTCGCGCCCATCGCCATTACGCCCTCGACCTTGTGGCGCCGCGCGTCGAACGCCTCGACAAACAGCGAGACTGACGCGAGCCCGTCCGAGAACACCCACTGCATCGTCACGGTCGACTTGGCCGGGTCTACACCCGCTACCGGACGTTTGTGACAACTGATCGGCCGAAAGCCGGCGACCGGATTTTTCATGGCCCAGCCCTCGGCCGCCGCTGTTGTCTTGATCAACGCCGGCCGGTCGACCCGGTAACCATCGGTGTTGTCCATCATGCGTGTCAGTTTGCTCACGCTGACCGGCGCATCCAACTGGAGTTCGGAGAATGCAGACTGCTCCAGCACGGAGCCGTCGACGTCCAGCGTCTGGACCTTGATCAGCATTCCCGACGACTTCTCGCTCCAGATGCGGTAGCCGAATCGCAGGCCATCCTTCGCCTGCAGTTGCACGATATCGGCGTCATGGCCCGCAACCCGCTCGGAACCGCCTTCCTGGGCACTGTAGAACTGGGCGATCGACGGGTCGGTTGCGCGCAGCAACTCCGGAAACAGACCGAGCGACTCGCGCTTTTCCGCGATGGCCACACGGGTCTGAGGCAGAAACGTGATCACCTGGTCATTGCGCCTGAACGTCGAACGCGGATCTCCGCTGAGCGATTCCACCCGCTCGACCTGCAGATCTCCATCGCACACATGCCAGATCTTGGCGCTGGACATGTTGGCGCCGGAAGAAACCACAAAGGTGCCAATATAGTTGCGCTGCCGCGAAGCTGCGTGCATGCGTTTCAACCATTCTGAAATGCTCAACTCGGCGGCTCGGGGCGCAACAGTACTGGCCGGTGGCACCGTCACCTGCGACCAAGCCACGCCGGCAAGGAGCATCGATCCCGCGGTGATCGCCAACGCGACCGTCATCAGGCGACGGAACAGGTGATACATGCGGCCCATGGCGTATGAAGTCAACGACCCGACTGCTCAAAGGTGGCATTGCGCAAAAAACCTGCGGACGTTGGCAAAGCCGATGCGCCGCCGCTCTGGCGATGTGCAGCCAGCAATTCGTCCAGGCGCGGATCTCGCAGCATCACCTGCGGCAGCGCCGTGGCCGCAGACTGGACTGCCACGACCGGTGGTGAGGCCGATTCACCGCGCGCCAGAACCGCACCCGGATCCGCAGCCGGTTTGCTGACTTGCCAACCCACCACGGCCACTGCAGCCAACGACGCGGCCATCGCCAGCCATTTCCAATGCACGGCGGGATCATTGGCACTGCGACGGCCAAAGTGGCGCCCATGGTCCGTCCGGACGGTCGGCCCGGACTGCAACACCTGCACCGGGAGGTCGTCGCCTGACATGGTCAACGGCAAGTCCGGCGACTGCGTCGCCAGGCGCGTGCGCAGTCGCGCCACGAAGGCTCTGTCACCGGCGCAATCGGGCAGGTCGGCGCAGCGCAACACGTCTCCTATCACATGATAGGAGTGCCAGGCCGCGCGCGCCTCGTCCGAAGCACCGGTGTTGGCGGCTGCCGCAGCAAATTCATTCCCATCCAACTCTCCGTCGGCCATGGCCGACACCCACTCAAGGTCGTCCAGTTTGTCATCTTCTTGCATCACTTTTTCCTCGGAATCCATCACCAGCGCTTACCCGTCTGCTTTTCCAGCAGCGGACGAATACGGACCGATACGGCCTCCCGGGCGCGAAAAATCCGTGAGCGCACGGTTCCGATCGGACAATTCATGGCCACCGCAATCTCCTCATAACTCAGGCCCTCGATCTCTCGCAGCACCAGGGCTTCGCGCAAATCAGGCGGCAAAGAATCCATGGCCGCATTCACCATGGCAGCAATTTCCTTGGCAGCCAGCACCGATTCGGGCGTTTCGTCTGATATTGGTTCGATTCCGGGGCGGGAAGTTTCATCTTCGTCGTCCGACTTGCGAAATGCGGCCTCAGACACGGTCGGATCCCGTTTCAGGTCCATCAACGCTTTCTTGGCGGTGTTGACGGCAATCCGGTACAGCCAGGTATAAAACTGCGCATCGCCCCGGAACTGATGCAAGGCCCGGTAGGCCCGAATAAAGGTCTCCTGGGCAATATCCTCGATCAGATCTACGTCGCGCACCATACGTCCGATCAGGCGCTGGATACGTCGCTGGTACTTGATAACCAGCAGTTCGAACGCCCGGTCGTCGCCGGCTACGGTCCGCGCCACCAGCATGCGATCGCTGTCGGGCGACTCCGGTGCGGTCATTGCCTCGTCAGGAGTCCTGGGGTCGGTCATGGCCGCGCCACCTGGTCGGCCAGGGCAGCAGCATCGTGAGCTATTCGAACTGGCGCAAAAACGGCACGCCGCAAAGCCAGCCACCGGGATGGCTGAGCCGCAGAACTGACCCAGTGCCAGGCTCCCGGTCCGGAGACAGGCGCCCAGAACACCAGCAATGCGGACTGCAAATCCAGATGTACCGTTACAAGGCCAGCTGTTTCGCTCTCGCCCTCACGATGCGACCATCCGGCCCCGTCCCATTGCAATTCGCCATTGCCGCCGGTTGGTCGGAACCGATGTGCGCAAGCACCCGCCAGCAAGGTCAGCGCCAGGCCGAACCAGAGTTTCCAATCCTGCCAATGGCCCTGAACCAGCCAAAACAAGTCAATCGCTATCACCAGGGCCCATGCGATTCCCACCCACCTGCGCAACAACTGCGCATTGCCCAGCGGGTAAGTAACCGGAGGGGCCTGATGCATGGTGCCTGTGTGCAAACTCGTCGAGACGAACGCAGGTCCGATGCGGCGATGACTACACGCGACGGAATGCAAGCGTTCCGTTGGTACCACCGAACCCGAAGTTGTTCTTCAGGGCGACATCGATCTTCATATCACGTGCAGTGTTGGCGCAATAGTCCAGGTCGCACTCAGGATCCTGGTTGAAGATGTTGATGGTTGGCGGGCTCTTTTGATGATGCAGAGCCAAAACCGTGAACACCGACTCGATACCTCCTGCCCCACCCAGCAAATGGCCGGTCATCGACTTGGTGGAATTGACCACCACCTTGTGCGCATGGTCTCCCAGCGCCGCCTTGATGGCGTTGGTCTCGTTGATGTCGCCCAAAGGAGTGGACGTGCCATGGGCATTGAGGTAGTTCACCTGATCCGTATTGATGCCGCCATTGCGCAGCGCGCTGAGCATTGCACGACGCGGACCATCCATGTTAGGCGCCGTCATGTGGCCGGCATCGGCGCTCATGCCGAACCCGGCTAGTTCTGCGTAGATCTTGGCGCCGCGCGCGCGTGCGTGATCGAGTTCCTCGAGCACCAGCACACCAGCCCCCTCACCCAGTACAAAACCATCACGATCACGGTCAAATGGCCGCGAGGCGGTCTTGGGATCATCGTTTCGGGTCGACAGTGCCCGCATTGCAGCAAACCCGCCAATGCCCAGCGGAGAAACCGTGGCTTCGGATCCGCCGGCAACCATGACGTCGGCGTCGCCATATTCAATCATGCGTCCGGCCTCGCCGATGCAATGCAAACCTGTCGTGCACGCTGTGACGATCGCGATATTGGGGCCCTTGAAGCCGAAACGGATGGATACATGGCCCGAGATCATGTTGATGATCGAGGCTGGAACGAAAAACGGGGAGATGCGTCGCGGTCCACGGTTTGTCAGTTCCTCGTGGGTGGCCTCGATCATCGGCAGGCCACCGATGCCCGAGCCGATCACGCAGCCAATGCGGATGGCCAGTTCTTCGTCGAGCGCATCGCCGATCGGCAGTCCGGCGTCCTGCACGGCCTGCACCGCCGCGGCAATGCCGTAGTGGATGAAGGTGTCCATGGTGCGTGCCTCCTTGGCCCGCACATAGGACTCGAGTTCGAAGCCCTTGACCTCGCCGGCAAATTTGCAGGCAAATGCCGACGCGTCAAAACGAGTGATCGCGTCGATTCCGGACTGGCCCGCAAGCAGGTTGTTCCAGGATTCAGCGACGGTGTTCCCGACGGGGCTGATGCACCCCAGACCGGTTACGACGACACGACGACGGGACATGAGATTCAACGCCTAATTTCTATGCGAAGCGCTGTCGGGAACAGAGAATCCCCCTGCAACGGCGCCCCAGGCTGGCCGGAATTCGGCACGGGTACCGCGGGGTGGCAAGTTAACCTGCCAACCCCGAGATGCGGCATGTCAGGCCTTCTGGTGGGTGTTGGCGTAGTCGATCGCGTTTTGCACCGTCGTGATCTTCTCCGCATCCTCATCGGGGATCTCGATGCCGAACTCGTCTTCCAGAGCCATCACCAATTCAACTGTATCCAGCGAGTCGGCACCCAGATCGGCGACGAATGCTTTCTCGTTGGTAACCTGCGCCTCTTCGACACCAAGTTGTTCTGCAATAATTTTCTTGACGCGCGCTTCAATATCGCTCATGGAGTCCCTCAAAGGGTTGTAAAAGAATCTGTGATTTTAGCCGCCTTGCCGATACCGGCCCAAGGCAGCTGCCGAACAGATCACCCGGCTTGATGAGACGCACGTGGCCTACATGTACATTCCGCCGTTGACGTGCAATTCCTGCCCCGTAATGTAGGCGGCCTGGACCGACGCCAGATATACCACGGCATGCGCGATCTCGTCCGGCTCGCCTAACCGACCCAGCGGGATCTGGCCCAGCAAGGCCTTTTGCTGCTCAGGGGGCAACGCCGCCGTCATGTCGGTAGCAATGAAGCCCGGCGCAACACAATTAACCGTGATGTTGCGCGATCCCAGCTCACGCGCAAGTGCACGCGTCATGCCTGCCACACCGGCCTTGGCCGCAGCGTAATTGCTTTGCCCCGCATTGCCCGTGGCGCCTACCACCGAGGTAATGTTGATGATGCGCCCGTAACGCTGTTTCATCATCGGTCGCATGACGGCCCGGCTCATCTGAAACACCGACTTCAGGTTGGTGTCCAGCACCGCGTCCCAGTCTTCGTCCTTGAGCCGCATCGCCAGCATGTCGCGGGTAATGCCCGCGTTATTGACCAGAACATGCAAGCCACCAAACTGCTGCACGGTGCGCCCGATCAGTGCCTCGGCCGCTGGCGCATCGTTGACGTCCAGCACTTCTCCCGAGCAGCCACCGAAGGTGGCCAGGCTTTGGGCCACACCCTGGGCACCGGACGCGGTTGTCGCCGTGCCGACAACCGCATATCCACAGCCTGCCAAAGCCAGCGCAATCGCCCGTCCGATACCCCTGGAAGCACCTGTCACAAGGGCCACCTGCTTGTCATTCTTTACTTCGTTCATGATGTCCTCTCAGGCCAGCGCCGCCTCAACCGCGACCAGTGTCGCAGGGTCGAGCAGTGGCAGGCCGGTCAATTCCGGATCGATACGCGCCACCATGCCGGAGAGCACCTTGCCCGGTCCGCACTCGACGATGTGGCGCACACCACGCGCCTTGAGCGCCTGCACACATTCGACCCAGCGCACCGCACCAAAGGCCTGACGATACAAGGCATCCCGGATACGGTCGGCATCCACCTCGACGGCCACGTCGACGTTGTTGATCAGCGGCATCGTCGGCGCTTCGAACACGACAGACGCCAGCGCCACGCGCAGCTTTTCGGCGGCCGGCTGCATCAAACGGCTATGAAATGGTGCCGACACCGGCAGAATCATCGCGCGGCGGGCACCATTGGCCTTGAGCACCTCGCAGGCGCGCTCGACGGCCGCCTTGCTGCCCGAGATGACCGTCTGCCCCGGATCGTTGAAGTTGGCGGCCTCAACCACGGCCGTCGCATCCTGCGCCATCTCCAACTGCACCTGTGCGCATAATTCGGCAACACGGGCCGCGTCCAGACCCAGCACTGCGGCCATCGAGCCGGTACCCACCGGTACGGCGTCCTGCATCGCCTGGGCGCGAAGACGCACCAGCGGCGCTGCCTGCGCCAGCGTGATCACACCAGCGGCTACCAGTGCGGCATATTCGCCCAGGGAATGGCCTGCGACCGCACTGGGAACCTCACCGCCGTGGTCCAGCCAGGCACGGTAGGCTGCCACACCGGCCACCAGCATGACGGGCTGCGTGTTGGTGGTCAGGGCCAGCGCCTCCTTGGGGCCGCTGCGAATCAGTTCCCCGATATCCTGCGACAAGGCGTCGGAGGCCTCGCGCAGGGTCTCGGCCACGACCGGGTGGTCGCCCCAGGCGTCGAGCATGCCAACAGCCTGTGAGCCCTGGCCCGGAAATACGAATGCAAAAGGCTTCATCGGTTCATCCTCAACTCGGATCCCGCAAGCACGGTGCCAGCAGGAGTAACGATCGTCGACTAAAGGTTCAGAAGCACCGAGCCCCAGGTAAATCCACCTCCCACGCCTTCGAGCAACAGCAGCTGACCCGGGCGGATCTTGCCAGAGCGCACACCGTGGTCCAGCGCCAACGGAATCGAGGCCGCCGACGTGTTGCCGTGCTGGCCCACCGTCACGATGACCTTGTCCATGCCAAGCTTGAGGCGCTTGGCGGTGCTTTGCATGATGCGGATATTGGCCTGATGCGGAATCAGCCAGTCCAGGTCTTCGGCAGTCTTGCCGGCCTTGGCCAGCGTGGCGCGCGCGGATTGCTCCAGCACCCCCACCGCAAGCTTGAATACCGCCTGCCCGTCCATCTTGAGTACGGGGTCGCCCAGCACCTGACCGCCCGACACGTTGCCCGGAACACACAGGATACCCACGTGCTTTCCGTCCGCATGCAGATCGCTGGCCAAGACACCAGGCTGATCGGACGCTTCCAGCACCACCGCACCGGCACCGTCACCGAACAGCACACAGGTAGTGCGGTCACTGAAATCCAGGATGCGTGAAAACACCTCGGCGCCGATCACCAGCGCTCGATTGGCGGCACCGGTTTGGATCATGGCGTCTGCCACGCTCAGCGCGTAGACAAAACCACTGCACACGGCCTGTAGATCGAACGCGGCGCAGCCATTGGCCCCCAGCTTGTTCTGCAGGATGCAGGCGGTTGAAGGAAACACCATATCCGGCGTGGATGTCGCCACGATGATCAGGTCAAGCTGATCGGGCTGAACGCCAGCGGATGCCAATGCCTGACGCGCGGCCTCCAGGCCAAGGTCGCTGCTACATACATCCGGCGCGGCAAAATGGCGCGCCTGTATCCCGGTGCGCTCCACGATCCAATCATCGCTGGTCTCGACGCCCCTGGCAGCCAGTAACTGCACCAGGTCAGTATTGCTCAATCGGCGCGGCGGCAGATAACTGCCGGTGCCTGTGATTCGGGAGTAACGTCTCATCTCATTTCAAGGGTCTTGGCGTGAAGACGGGCCTGCACCGGCGCCGGCCAGCAAGGGCGCAGCGCGGGCAATTCGACCCTGCACGCGTTCGAGCAGGTTGTTTCCCGCCGCATCATACGCGCGCGCCAGTGCATGCTCGAACGCCAGCGCGTCGGCCGAACCGTGGCTCTTGAAGACCAGGCCGCGCAAGCCCAGCAAGGCGGCACCGTTGTATCGCCGATGATCGACCCGCCGCTTGAACGAGGCCAGCACCGGATAGGCAACCAAAGCGGCCAATCGCGTGAACAGATTGCGCGAGAACTCGGCGCGCAGGTAGCCGCCAATCATGCTCGCGACACCTTCCGTGGCCTTGAGCGCGACATTGCCGACAAATCCGTCGCACACGACAAGATCGACCGTGCCTTTGAAGATGTCGTTGCCTTCGACGTTGCCCGCGAATCGGATTTCACCTGCAATAGCGGCCGCGCGCAGCAACTCGCCCGCTTTCTTGATGACCTCGTTGCCCTTGATCACCTCTTCGCCAATATTGAGCAGGCCGACACTAGGGTCTGGTCGATCATTCAACGCTGACACAAGCGCGGATCCCATGACGGCGAACTGCAGCAAATGCTCGGCAGTGCAGTCGACATTGGCTCCAAGATCAAGCACGGTCGTGGCACCACCCTTTGCGTTGGGCAACTGCGTGGCAATTGCCGGACGGTCAATGCCGTCGAGCGTCTTGAGCAGGTAACGCGAAATGGCCATCAGCGCGCCGGTATTGCCAGCCGACACTGCAGCCTGGGCCGCACCGTCGCGCACCTGCTGCACGGCGACACGCATGGACGAATCCTTCTTGCGTCTCAAGGCCACCTCGATCGGATCGTCCATGCCGACGACCTCACTGGCCGCCACGGTCGTGATGCGATCACCGTCCATGCCGCGAATGGCATCGGGCAAGCCAACCAGGATCAACCGAGCTTGGGGATGTGCCGCAAGAAAACGCCGGCAAGCAGGCAAGGTGACGGACGCCCCGTGGTCGCCACCCATGCAATCGACGGCAATGGTCGTCATCACATCAAAGAGAATTTGACGAGGCTCATGGGCGCCGTTGGCGACCTCTCAAAACGAAAACCCGATGCTATCGAGAAGATAGCATCGGGTCTTGGTATATGAGCGACTATCAGGCTTCGGACTTGGTCTTGATGACCTTGCGTCCGCGGTAAAAACCGGTCGGGCTGATGTGATGGCGCAGATGCGTTTCGCCGGTCGTCGGCTCCACGGCGATTCCGGGAGTGTCGAGTGCGTTGTGCGACCGGTGCATGCCGCGCTTTGATGGGGATTTTTTGTTCTGTTGGACGGCCATGATCCGCTCCTTGGCGTTGGCATGGCAAAAAACGCCATGCGGGATTAGTCGAAAATATGCACGCCACTTTCAGCGCGAAGCCTGCGAGTATAGCCCAAGCCGACCTATTTTCCATCCTTGCCGGATTTGAGTTTAGCCAGGGCCGCGAACGCATGGGGCTTGGTCTGCCGCCCCTCGTCAAAGCCGGGGTCACTTGCGGACAGTTGCGGCATCGCCGGGCACACCGCATGGCTGGGGATCAGCGGCATCGCCAGCACGAGTTCGTCTTCCACCAACTCACGCAGATCGAACTGCGCCGACTCGACCAGCAAATCCTCTTCGGAGTCGTCGTCCAGGGCGGCGGCGGTCTCCTCGTCGGATACGAACCGGAACCACTGGTCCACGGCGATCACCGTCTCGACGGGCTCCAGACAGCGCTGGCAGGTCAAGGCCAGC
>JBKJRR010000434.1:0-18114 GCA_046594635.1 Burkholderiaceae bacterium | reverse complement strand
GGCTGGGATAGGGGGTGTAACTCATGACAGATGCATCCGTTGATGGGGAGGCTTGACGGGGCGGCTGCCCGCCTACCAGCCGGCTGGCAGGATTTCCGACATTGCCACCACGCGCCCTTCGGCGATGCTGCGGTGTGCGGCCAATCCGGTGGCGACGGCACGCAGGCCTTCCGAGAGCGATATGTCCGGCGCGAGTCCCTGGCGCACGGCCTCGGCGAATTTCACGTGCTCGACATAGGAGGCGCCGAAGTGGTTGCCCATGTACTTGATGCCGGTGTCCCAGATGCGCCTTACCGACACACCCTTGCCGCTGCTCGCAGTCTGACCCCAGACTTCGCGTTTTCCCCAGTCGTCGCGCCGTCCATAACGCAAGGTCATGGACGGCAGCAGTGACTCGATCTTGCCTTCGTCACCCACTACGGTGATGTGTTCGTTGTCCACCGAGTTTTCGGCGAACATGCACAGGTCAAGCATGGCGCGCGCGCCGCTGGCATATTCAACGATGGCGTAGGCACTGTCCAGAATGTCCGGCGTCTGACCGCCATACGACTCGTCCAGATGGTTGACACGTTGCGCACCGGACGCGAACACGGCCACTGGCGGCTCCTTCAGGATCAGGTCCATCAGATTGAAATAGTGGCAGCATTTCTCGACCAGGGTGCCGCCGGTATTTGCATTGAAACGGTTCCAGTCGCCAACCTTGGGATAGAACGGCTCGCGGTGTTCGCGGATCGCAACCTGATGCACCGTTCCGACGGCGCCGCCATGGGTCATGCGGATCATCTCGGCCACAGGCGGCATGTAACGGTACTCATGCGCCACCCAGACCATGGCGCTGCGCCCCTTGGCGCGCTCCACCAGTGCCAGGCAGTCCTCGACGCGGGTGCAAAGCGGCTTTTCGATCAGGATATGGGCGTCGCCGGCCAATGCGTCCATCAATATCGCGTGGTGGGTGTGGTTGGGTGTGGCAATCACCAGGGCGTCGCAGATGTTGGCGGCGAGCAGGTCGTGGTGGTTGTCAAACAGTTGCGCCGGCGTCGGCAGCAAGGCTTGTGCGGCATCGCGACTGGCTGCATGGTCGTCGGCAATCGCCGTGACGACGCAACCGCCGATCATCTTGATGTTTTCGATGTGTTCGCGGCCCATGCTGCCGCAGCCGATGATGCCGTAACGGATCTGTTGTGCCATTGCCTTGCCCCGTCAACCTTTGATGCCGCCCTGGGTCAATCCGCTCACAACGCGTTCCTGGAACAGTGCAATCAGAACCGCGATCGGAACGATCGCGACGATGAGCGCCGCTGAAATAATGGGCCAAGGAAATGTGAATTCGCCCTGATAAAGCGTGATTCCGACCGGCAACGTGCGCATGCTGGCGCTGGAATTGAGTGACAGGGCGAGCAGGAATTCGTCCCACGCATTGACGAAGGCAAGGATGCCGGCCGTGAACACACCTGGCGCGGCCAGGGGAATCACAACACGCCACAAGGCACCCAGCCGTGTGCATCCATCGATCATGGCCGCATTTTCGAGATCCTTGGGAATGCTCTGGAAAAAGCCCACCAGCACCAACGTACACACCGGCAGGTTCAGCACCACATAGGGAATGACCAGGGCACTGTAGGTATTGAGCAGGTTCAGTGCACGCATGGTCTCGAATATCGGCACCAACAGCGTCACCAGCGGGAACATGCTCGATGCGACGATGGCGGTCAGGATCAGTTGCCGATGGCGCAGGTTCAGTCGTGCGATGGCATATGCGGCCATGGCCGAGACCAGCAGCGAGGCGACGGTTGCCGCCAACGCGACCGTCAGGCTATTGCCCAGATAGCGCAACAGGGGCTGGTCGCTGAACGCCTGCACGTAGTTGCGCAGTGTCAGGTCATGCGGCCAGTAGGTGATCGGCTTTTGTACCAGCTCGATCTCCGTCTTGAGCGATGTCAGCAAGATCCAGAGGGCCGGAAAGAAACCGTTGATAACGACTGCGGCCGCGGCAACAAAGCGCAACTGACGGCCTGACCACACAAAGTTCATGCGGATTTTCCGATTCTGCGCAGGTAAAACGACGTCACCACCATGGACAGCAGGAACATGAATACCGCCAGGGTGGAGCCATAACCGACATCGAGGTACTCGATCGTGGTCTTGTGGATCAGCATGGCCAGCGTTTCCGTCGCGTTGCCAGGGCCACCTTTTGTCATCGTGTAGGGTATGTCGAAGGTCTGCAGCGCAGTGATGGTGCGAAACACCAGCGCCACGATGATGCTGGGCATCAACATGGGAATGGTGATTTCCCAGAACTGCTGCCAGCGACTGGCGCCATCCACTTCGGCAGCCTCGTACAGCGAGCGCGGAATCATCTGCAGCCCGGCAAGCAGGATCAGCGCCATGAATGACGAGGTTTTCCAGATGATGGTCAAACAGATCGCAGTGAACGCCCAGTTCGGTCGCAGCAGCCACATCGTCGGTTCAGTGTTCAGGCCAAGCCGGCGCACCACGTCGTTGACGAATCCATACTCGGTGTGGAAGAACCACGCAAAGATCAGTCCGGCGAAACTCAGTGGCAGTGCCCACGGCAGCAACAAGGCCAGTCGCACCGGCCATTTGCGCTTGAATGGCAGGTTGGCCAGCAGTGCCAGAGCCATGCCTACCACGAGCGCCCCCGGCACTGTGATCAGCGTGATCAGAACGGTATTCCAGGCCGCGTTCCAGAAGTCCTTGTCGCGCAGCACCTCCTGGTAGTTCTGCAAACCCACAAACCGGAAAGCGTCAGCGCCTCCCGACAAGCGCAAGTCGAAGAAGCTGTTGTAGATCAACTTGCCGATCGGATAGACGACAACCAGGGCGATGAGCAAGGCGGCCGGCGCCAGCAACAGCAAGGCCAGGGTCTTTTCGGACGGGTCGCGTAGGCGGGATAACACAGGATTTAAAGGCTTGGGTTGCGCCAATGGTGCTGGCAGCGTGGCCGCCAGCACCTTGGCAGATCAGCTATGTCAGCGCATGACGCGGTTCAAACGCCCTTCGATATCGGCGACACCTTCCGCCGACGACTTGGTGCGTGCCAGGATGGCGCTGGTGGTGGTACGGATCGTGTCGCTGACTTCACCGTAACGCGCGCTCATCGGACGTGCCTGTCCTGCCACGACCACGGCGGCGGCATCCTTGAACCAGGGTACGGCCTTGACCACGTCGGCGTCGGTATAGACGCTCTGGATGGTGGGCAGCAGCGAGCCCTCGGTGGCGAGCATTTTCGACGAGGCCGGCGACGCCATGAACTGCACCAGCCTGGCCGCTTCGGCCTTGTTCTTGCTGAACGCACTGACGGCCCATTGCCAGCCGCCGACGCAGGTGGCACTCTTGCCGCCGGCGACCGCCGGCAGTGGCATCACACCGACCTTGCCTTTGACCTGGCTGTCGGCATCGTCCTTGAAACGGTCCCATGCGAAGCCCCAGTTGATCGCGAATGCAACCTGCCCGGCCTTGAACTCATTGACGGTGTCCGGCGTCTTGACTTCTGCGACGTTTTTCTTGATCACGCCCTGGTCGACCAGCCTCAGCCACATGTCCATGCCCTTGGTCGCTGCGTCCTTGTCCAGGGTCATCTTGCCGTTGGCGTCGTTGAATGCCTTGCCCATGCTCCAGTAGGGCAGCAGGAAGGTGCAAACTGCGCCTTCGATCGGTGCGCCCTGAATGCTCAGTCCCTGCAGGTTGGGGTTCTTCTCGCCGTCCTGGATCTTCTTCGACGCAGCGGCCAGTTCGTCCCAGGTCTTGGGTTCCTTGATGCCGTACTTGTCGAGCAGGTCTTTGCGGTAATACATGAACATCGCGTCGGCGAAACCGGGCATCGCTGCGACCTTGCCATTGACCACGTTGGATTGCGCATAGACCGGCAGGTACTGCTTCATCACCGCGGGCCCGCCAACGTAGGCATCCAGCGGTTCAAGCCAGCCCGCGCCCATGTACTGCGCGGGGTTGACGATATCGATCAGGTAGATGTCGATCGCCGAGTCCTTGGCGTTGAGCACCGTGCTCAGATATTGGCGCTGCAATTCCGACGTGGCGCCACCGGTCTCGATGTCGATCTTGACGTTGGGGTGTGCCTTCTGGTACTCATCGAACAATTTGCGCATCAGGTCGGGGCGCTGATTCTGGCCGCCGGAAAAGACCCGCAAGCTGCTTTGCTGCGCGAGGGACGAGCTGGCCATGGCGGCGCCAAGTGCCAGCGTAGCCAGGGTGACGAGGGTTCTGCGTTGCATGACGTACTCCGGTGGTTGAAACGAGTGGGTGGGAATCGTGGCTCTGAATTTCTTTGATTGATCGAAACGGATCATGCGGCTCAGTGCAACGCCAGCCCGTTGGCGCCGTCAAACAGATGCATGTGCGAAGGGTGCATGTAAACCGCAAAGGCTTCGCCAGGTGCGCGGGCAAATGCGGCGGAACACCGTGCGACCATTTCCCGCCCGCCAATCTGCAGCGTGACCAGGGTCTCGGCGCCCAGTGGTTCGGTCAATACAACACTGGCATCGATTGGCGCGCAATCGTCGTGCGGCTGCAGCGTGATGTTTTCGGGTCGTATGCCAAATACGGGTTCATGCACACCGGCAGCGCGGGCTGCCAATGGCGCCGGCAGCACGATCGCCTGGGAGCCGAGCATGGCATTGGCGCCATCGATCCTGCAGGGCAGCAGGTTCATCGGCGGCGAACCCGTGAAGCCAGCGACAAAAGTTGCCGCTGGCGTGTTGTAGATGTCCGAAGGTTTTGCGTACTGCATCGTACGACCCGCGCTGAGCACGGCGATGCGGTCGGCCAGTGTCATGGCTTCAACCTGGTCATGCGTCACGTAGATGATGGTGGCGCCCAGTCGCTGATGCAGCTTCTTGATCTCGGTGCGCATTTCGCCGCGCAATTGCGCATCCAGGTTCGACAGGGGCTCGTCGAAAAGGAAGACCTTGGGCTGGCGCACTATGGCGCGGCCGATCGCAACACGCTGGCGCTGTCCGCCAGACAAGGCGGCGGGCTTGCGATCGAGCATGTGATCGATGCGCAGCAGCCGTGCGGCATCCATGACACGGCTTTTGATCTCGGCCTCGGGCGTCTTGCGCAGCCGCAAGCCGAAGGCCATGTTGTCGTACAGGTTCTTGTGTGGATACAGCGCGTAGTCCTGGAACACCATCGCAATGTCACGATTGCGTGGTGGCTCGTCGTTGACCCGTTTGCCGTCGATGATCACGTCGCCGCCACTGATCGACTCCAGGCCGGCGATCATGCGCAGCAAGGTCGACTTGCCGCAACCGCTGGGCCCGACGAAGACGACAAATTCGCCGTGTTCGATATGCAGGTCAACGCCGTGAATGACATTGGTCTTGCCATCATACGACTTGACGACACGTTGCAGTTCAACCGAGGCCATGGTGTGTCCGTTGTAGTTTGCGTGCTGACGGGGCCATCAGTCCAGCGTTGCGCCGGAAGCCTTGACAACCGGCACCCAGCGGTTGATCTCGGCGGTAAGAAAGCTGGTGAAATCTTCCGGTCCTTTTTCCATGATGGCGCTGCCGTTGGCGGCAAACTTCGCCCGCACGTCCGGCTTGGCCAGCGTTTCATGAATCGCCTTCGAAATGCGGGCGACCACATCCTTGGGCATGCCAGCCGGTCCAACGATGCCCTGCCAGCCGGAGGCCTCCAACCCCGGGAATCCGGCCTCCTTGGCTGTCGGCACCTGGGGCAACTGCGCGATGCGCTGTGCGTCGGTGACATACAGAGCCTTCAGTCGCCCACTCTGGATATGCTGCAGCAGGACGGTGGCCACGTCGACCAGCAGATGGGTCTGCCCGCCGATCAGGTCCTGTACCGCCGGGGCCGAGCCCTTGTAGGGCACATGCACGAGCTTGGTGCCAGCGATCTGGTTGAGCATTTCGCCATTGAGGTGGGTGATAGAACCGGCACCGCCGGACGCGAAATTAGCCTTGTCAGGATTGGACTTTGCCCAGGCCACGAACTCGGCCAGCGTATTGGCCGGATGGTTGGCCGGTACCGCGGCAATGAATCCCGAGCCGGAGGTCTGGTGGATATAGGTGAAGTCCTTCTGCGGATCGAAGGGCTTTTTCGACACCATGTTCGGCGCCAGCACAAAGGGTCCGATATTGGCCACGAGGATGGTGTAGCCGTCCGGCGCTGCGCGGGTCAGTTCGCCAGCGGCCAGCATACCGCCAGCGCCTGGTTTGTATTCGACGATGATCTGCTGACCCAGGGCTTCCTGCAGTCCGGGCTGGAGGTTGCGCGCCACGGCGTCGATACCGCCACCGGGTGGAAAACCGACCACCAGTTTGATCGGCTTCGCCGGCCAGGCTTGCGCCTGCACCGGCCCTGCAAGGCCGCTCAAGGCCAGGATCCCGGCAAACGCGATCATGGCGGTGCGGCTCCACGCCGCCAACCGGATTGGTATTGGATGCATGTTTTTCCTTTCAATAGCCCGTGGTGTTGACAACGACCTTCTGTGAACGAATGGTGGACAGCACGGCGGCACACTGACGCATCATCAGGCCGAGGTCGGAAGCGCAGCCGATGTAGTCGATGCCGATATCACGGTAGATCGCCACCGCCTCAGGGGTGCCTGCGACGCTGCCCACCGGTTTGCCGATAGCGTGGCAACGTTTCACGCCGTCCGCCATGGCCGCCACGACCTCGTCATGCATCGGGTTGCCTACATGGCCCATCGCGCCACTGAGGTCCCCCGGACCCATGAATATGGAGTCGACACCATCGACCGCGGCGATCTTGTCGATCAGCGCCATGGCCTGCGGAGTTTCGACTTGCACGATGACGCTGACCGCGTCATTGGCGACCTTGAAGTAGTCCTTGACGGTGCCAAAGCGTGAGCCGCGGCTCATGGCGGCCATGCCGCGCACGCCATGAGGTGCATATTTGCAGGCGGCAACGGCGGCACGCGCTTCTTCAACGTTCTGCACGAACGGAAACATCAGGCTCTGCGCTCCGGCATCGAGCACGCGCTTGACCATCACCGTGTCGTTCCAGGGCACACGGGTAATGGGCAGCATGGAGGTACCCGCAACCGCCTGCAGCATGCCCACCAGTTTGTCCAGATCCAGTGGTGTGTGCTCCATGTCGACCACGGCCCAGTCGAATCCGACGCAGCCCAGTGCCTCGGCCACCAGCGGAGACGCCGCCATTGCGAATGTGCCGACCGGGTATCCGGCAGCGAGGTCCGTGCGCGCGAGCAGTGCTTTGAACGGGTTGTGCATGGCGGAATCCGGGCTCAGAAAATTACGGGTTCGGGCGTCGGTGCCGTACCCTGGAGGAAATCGAAATCGCAGCCCTCATGGGCCTGCGTCACGTGCTGCTGGAACAATTTCGTGAAGCCGCGCTGGTACGGTTGCTCTGGCGCAGTCCAGGCGGCTCGGCGCTGCGCCAGTTCGGTCTCGGGCACGTCGAGTTGCAGCGATCGCGCCGCGACGTCGAGCGAAATGGTGTCGCCGGTGCGCACCAGCGCGAGCGGGCCGCCGACCGCGCTTTCGGGCGAAATATGCAATACGCAGGTGCCGTAGTGGGTGCCGCTCATGCGGGCATCCGACAGGCGCAACATGTCGCGTACGCCAGCCTGGAGCAGCTTTTTCGGAATTGGCAGGTTGCCCCATTCAGGCATGCCGGGTGCACCAACAGGCCCTGCATTGCGCAGTACCAGCACCGTGTTTTCGTCGCAGTCGAGGTCTGGATCGGCCATGGCTGCCAGCATCTGTGGCTGGTTGTCGAACACCAATGCTTTGCCGCTGTGGCACAGCAGTTTCGTACTGGCGGCACTGGGTTTGATGACCGCGCCTTCGGGCGCGAGGTTGCCGCGCAACACCGCCAGCGCGCCGGCCGGGCTGACAGGACGCGCCAAGGGGCGGATCACCTCCGGATCGAGCACTTCGGCAAGGGCGATGTTCTCCCCGACACTGCATCCGTTGACGGTGCGCTCGTCGGTCGAGAGATGTTCGCGGATCTCCGACATCAGCGCCGGAAGGCCGCCAGCGTAATAGAAATCTTCCATCAGACGGTCGCCGCTGGGGAACAGGTTGGCCAGCACCGGCACCTTGCGCCCGATGGCGTCGAGGTCATCGAGCGTCAGGTCGACGCCTGCGCGGCGCGCCATGGCGATGATGTGCACTGCCGCGTTGGTCGAGCCGCCCAGGGCCATCTGCACCGCCACCGCGTTGTGAAAGCTGCCCTTGGTGAGCAGACGCGAGGGCTTGAGATCTTCCCAGACCATGGCCACGATACGTTCGCCGCAGTCGGTTGCCATGCGCGTGTGGGCCGAGTCCATCGCCGGAATCGAGCTGGCGCCTGGCAGCGTCAGCCCCAACGCCTCGGTCATGCCGGTCATGGTCGACGCTGTGCCCATCGTGTTGCAGGTTCCCGGCGCGCGCGTCATGCGCGACTCCAGGCGTTGCATCTCCCGCGCATCAATGTTGCCAGCCTGGTATTCATCCCAGAACATGCGGGTATGGGTGCCGGCACCAATCGAACGCGAAATACCGTTCCTGACATGGCGGTCGTTGAGCATCGGGCCGGCGGGACAGAAGATGGTGGGGATGTCCATGCTGATCGCGCCCATCAGCGTACCCGGTGTGGTCTTGTCGCAGCCGGCGAGCAATACGACGCCGTCGCACGGCAGGCTGCGCAGCAGTTCCTCGACTTCCATCGCCAGGAAGTTGCGATACAACATCGTGGTCGGCTTGACCATCACTTCGCCCAGGCTCATCGCCGGCAGTTCCACCGGGAAACCGCCCGCGAGCATGATGCCGCACTTGACCGCCTCGGCGCGCTCGCGCAGGTGTGCGTGGCACGGCGAGAGGTCGCTCCAGGTGTTGATGATGGCAATGACCGGCCGCTCCATCACGTCTTGCCGGCGCACACCACGCTGCTGCATGCGCTGGCGATGTGCGAAACCGCGCATGCCGGCGTCGGCGAACCAGCGCCGGCTGCGCAACTGCTCCAGGGTTTTGACGGGTGGTCTTTTCACGGTTAAACTGAAAATGCTGTTAGCGCTAACATTAACCCCCAGTTCAGAAATTGTCATCATGGCAAACCCTAGGAAGTCATCCATATCACCTGGCGCAAGTGGCGATTTCGTGGCCCGCGCTGCAGGTCGCAGCCATGGCCGCGCGACGCAGTCCACCGTTGCGGCTCGGGCGGGTGTGACGACGATGACAGTGTCACGTTTTCTGCGTGCGCCGGAGCTGGTGGCGCGCGAGACTGCGGAGAAAATTCGCGCGGCGTTGCAGCACACCGGCTACACGCCAAACAAGAGCGCCGAAATGCTTGCGGGAGGGCGATCGAGCATCGTCGCCGTAATTGTTCCGAGCATTGCCAATGCCACGTTTTCCGAGACGGTGCAGGCGCTGAGCGACGGCCTGCAGGCCCATGACCTCGAACTGCTGCTGGCATCGACCAACTACCAGTCCGATCGCGAGGAGCAGCAGATCCGGGCCCTGCTGGCCTGGTCGCCTTCAGCGCTGGTGGTCACCGGGCGCAACCACAGTGCGCCAGTCAAACGGCTGTTGGCACAGGCGAGCGACAGTGCGATTCCCGTCGTGCACATCTGGGACTTCGATGCGCGGGAGAAGGACACGGTACAGATCGGTTTCAGCCACAAGCGCGTCGGCGCGCTGATGGCCGACCATCTGACAGGGCGTGGCTACGACGACCTTGTCTATGTTGACAACAGTGTGCCCGGGGATGTGCGGGCGCACGCGCGCAGCAAGGCCTTTGTGCGCGCTGCGCGCCAGTCGCAGGCACAGGTTCGGGTGGTGGCTATGCCGCGTGTCGACCCCATGGCTGCTGGACGCGCGGTGCTGCAGCAGCTGCAGCGCGAGGGTTTGCCGCGGGCCATCGCGTTCTCCAGCGATTTTCCGGCGGCTGGCGCCTGGCTGCATGGGCGTGAGGCCGGCATCGCGGTGCCGCAGCAACTGGCCCTGCTGGGTTTTGGCGACTATCCGATTGCAGCCCAGCTGGGTGGCGGATTGAGCTCGGTCAGCGTGGATCGGCAGTCGCTGGGCACATTGTGCGCGCAGCAGGTATTGGCGATGGTGTATCCGCAGACCTGCGTGCCGGTCGCTTCCGAGCAGCGCGAGATCCGACCGAAGATCGTGGAGCGGGGGAGTACGTGAACGATGCTTGTTTTGCTGCATTTGAAGGATGCGTGCGTTTGGACACGAAGCGACAATGGGCCCATAAAAGCCAGAGGCGGTGCATTGTGGGCAGTGAAGATTTGATCGATATGCAGTCGAGACGGGCATGACAAGGTAGCGCGATGAGCGAGCACATGAAACCACCTCCACTGGAAACGATCACAAGGCGCATCGTGACTTTGCGCGGCCAGCGTGTGATCTTCGACCACGACATAGCAGCGCTGTATGACGTACCAACGAAGCGCTTCAACGAGGCTGTCAAACGCAACCTGGCGAAGTTTCCGGCGGACTTTATGTTTACGCTGACCGACGAGGAGTTTGCCGCTTTGAGGTCGCAAACTGCGACCTCAAACACGGGACGCGGTGGCCGGCGTTAAGCGCCAAGGGCGTTCACAGAGCATGGCGCCTTGATGGCCGCCACCATCCTGAGCAGCCCGCGTGCAGTCGAAATCGCCGTGTACGTTGTGCGCGCCTTTGTGCGATTGCGCCAGATTGCTTCTACGCATGGTGACCTGGCCAAGCGACTCAATGATCTGGAACACAAGACCGAAGCCTTGGCGATGCAGCACGACAGTTTCAGCCGAAACACCCGTATCCAGCTCAAACAGGTGTTTGACGCGCTGCGCGATCTGATGGCGCCGCCCGATCCGCCCAAGCGACCTATCGGGTTCGTCACGCCGCAGAACAACGAAAAACAAGATACCTGAACCTGATGATGCCTGAGCTCATTCAAATGACCATCCTGTTGCTTCTCGACGGAATCTACTTAAGTCTCGTCTAAGCACACACAGAAAATTTGATCTTTCTGTTCGTTGTCCCGATTCTTCTGAATCTCGTCCTTTTCGCGGGCCTTCATCGTCTGCGACGACAGTCAGTTTCAACGGCTTCCATGGTCGGGACTCTGGTGACCTGTTTGCTCAGTCCCTTTGCTGCGGCCCTCCTGACTGCGGCATTTGAGTGCCTCGTACAACGGGGCAATTGCCCTTGACGATGCTGGCCCGGCCCATCTGCCGTCAGCCGGCAACCTGCGCAAGTTGTATCAACTGCGCCACCACCACATCCGCCACCTGCAAGCCATCCGTTGCGGCCTTGCGCTCCAGCGCCAGGCGCCGTGCGCCTGCCATCCGCACCCCATCGTCGCGCATCATCTCGGTTATCACGGTTTCCATGCGGTCGTAATACGCGTCCGTGCCGGCCAGAGCGCCCGGATCGATGACGATGAAGGCCTGGCCGATGCGGGGCTGGTTGCCTTCGTCGACAAAGAACGAACTGGCTTCGAAGCCGAATTGCGCGCCGATGACGGCGGTCACCAGCAACTCGACCATCAGCGCCAGCATCGCGCCCTTGGGGCTGGTGGCGGCGCCGACCGGCAACATCGAGCCCATCATGCCTTTTTGCGGATCGATCGTCGGTTCGCCGTCGACGTCCAGCGCCCAGCCCAGCGGTATCGATTTGCCCTCCTTGGCGGCCACCATCAGCTTGCCACGGGCCACCTCGCTCAGCGACAGGTCGATCATCAGAGGGTCGCCATTGCGCCTCGGGAAGATGGCGGCGACCGGATTGGTGCCGAACACTGGATGTTTGCCGCCCGCTGCCGGCATCGCAGCGGGGGAATTGGCGAATGCAATCGCCACCATGCGGGCCTGGGCTACAGGACGCAGGTGGTCGACCATCACACCCGCATGGTGGCTGTTGGTGATGCCGGCAAAACACACGCCAAGTTCGCGTGCGGTGGCGATGGCTCTTTCAATCGCCAGATCGCAGGCAGGAAAGGCCAGGCCGGTGCCCGCGTCGACCAGCAGGGTGGCCCCTTTTTGCCTTGCCACTTTGGCAATCGCCGCGCCATTGGCGCGTCCGTTGCGCAGATGCGTGCAGTATTGGCCCACGCGGCTGAGCCCGTGACCGGACAGCCCCTGCGACTCGGCCAGCACCAGCGCGCGCGCAACCGAGCGCGCCATGGTGTCGTTGGCGCCTGCGGCTGCCAGGGCCTGGATCACCAGATCGGTGGCTTGCTGGAGACTCAGTGGTGCCATCAGTGCAAGGCCTCCAGCACTTTCTCGGCGATCAGGAACGACACACGTTCGTTCGACTCCGCGCTGACGCCCGAGATATGCGGGGTCAGCAGCAGGTTGGGGCAGTCCTGCAGATCGGCGCTTGCCGGAAGTGGTTCGGCATCGAATACGTCGATGGCCGCGCCGCCCAGATGCCGGCTGCGCAGCGCCGCCGCCAGCGCCGCAATATCGACGATATGCCCGCGCGAGGTGTTAATCAGAATCGCGCCGGGCTTCATTGACGCGATGTTTTTGGCGTTGAACAGGCCCCGTGTCGCATCGACCAGTGGCACATGCAGCGTGATCACGTCCGCCTGGCTGATCAGCGCTTGCAGCGCGACATATTTGACGCCGGTTTGCTGAAATACCGGTGCGTCGGCGTCCAGCATCGCGTCAAAGGCTATCACCTGCATGCCCAGGCCCTGTGCCAGTCGCGCGGTGGTGCGGCCGATCGAACCGAAGCCGATGATGCCCAACACCTTGCCGGCCGTCTCGCGGCCATTTCCCAACATGTTGCGCGGCCATTTGCCGCTGGCAACGTCTGCCGAAGAACCAAATGCCCCGCGCAGCAGCATCATCGACGCAGTGATGACGTACTCGGCCACGCTCAATGCATTGGCGCCGGTGGCCGGTATCACTGCCATGGCGCGTGCTTCGCAGGCCGGAACATCGATGTTGTCCAGGCCCACTCCCAGGCGCCCGATGACCTTGCAACAGCCCAGTGCAGCCAGCAAATCCCCGCGGACCTGGGTGCGGTTGCGCACGATCAGCGCATCGGCCTGCGCCGCCAAAGCGATCAGCCGCGGCATGTCATCGACCAGGTTCGGTACGTAGTCCACGTCGTGGTGTTGGGCGAGTTGCGCCACCGCGCGTTCGTCCATGAACTCGGAGATCAGAATTTTCATGCGGCTTCAGACAGCATCAAGAAGGTCAATGGATCTGGTGTTGATGCCATGTCAGGTCATGCGCTTTCGTACAGGCGGGTGAGCACAAACTCGCGATGGCCCAGGGCTTCGGCGGCAGTCAAGCGTCCATTGGCGGTGCGCAGCATGCACTCGAGCAGTTTGTCGCCAGCCTGGTCGAGAGTGATCTCGCGCTGCAGCAACCCGGTGACGTCGACATCCACGTGCTCGCTCATGGTGCGCACCGTGCGCGGGTTGGCGCACAGCTTGATGACCGGCACGATGGCGTTGCCGATCACGTTACCTTGCCCGGTAGGGAACAGGTGAACGGCATAACCCGACGCGGCGCAAAGGGTCACCATCTCGGCTGCGGCCGACGACGAGTCCATAAACCACAGGCCTGGGTGCGTCGGCATCTCCGCCTTGTCGATGACGCCGTCCACGGTGCAAATCTTGCCGATCTTCTGGATATTACCCAGTGCCTTCTCCTCGATCGTGGTCAGGCCGCCGGCGATGTTGCCTTTGGTCGGCTGACTGTCGGCCAGGTCGCTGGTCTTGTGACGGTTGATCACCTCCTGGTAGCGGTCGAACATGTGCATGAATTTTTGACGAACGTCATCGTTGGCGCAGCGCGCCGCCACGATGTGTTCGCCGCCGGTGAGTTCGGTAGTTTCACCAAAACACAGGTAGTTGCCCAGCGGATGCAGTTTGTCGAACGCGTTGCCGACGGCAGGATTGGCGCCGCAGCCGCTGGTGGTGTCGGACTCGCCGCACTTGGTGCTGACCCACAGTTCGGAGATCGGGCACTCTTCACGCTGCTTTTCGCTCGCCTCTTGCACGAACGCCTTGGCGGCCTTGCTGGCGCGCAGGATGGTGTCGTGGTCGCCATGCAATTCAATGCCGAAACCCACGACCGGTTTGCCGGTGGTCTTGATGCCGTCCACGACTTTCTGGGTCCAGCCGTCCTCGATGCCGATGACGACGACTGCGGCAACGTTGGGGTTGCAGCCGGCACCAATCAGTGTGCGGAAATGCAGGTCCAGGTCAGCGCCGAACTGCAGGCGACCATAGGGGTGCGGAATCGCCATCGCGCCCTTGATGTTGTGTGCCACGGCTTCGGCTGCAGCGTTGGACAGGTCGTCCAAGGGCAGGATGATGACGTGGTTGCGGATGCCGACACGGCCGTTCTCGCGACGATAGCCTAGGAAGGTGGTGTTCTTGTCAATGACGGACATGGTGTGTTTCTCTGGTCTTGAATGGATGGGAGCGTGTGGCGTTCAAAAAGGGACGGCTCACCAGCGCTTGGTCTTGATGTTGTGCACGTGGGCGTGCTGGCCCATGGTGATGGCTGCCACCACCTTGCCCATGTCGATGCCGTACTTCACAACCGTGTCCCCCACAGCCATGTCCTTGAGCGCGACCTTGTGGCCGATCGGAATGTCCTGTTTGGCCGACACGTCGATCATGCGGTCTTCGTCCATGATCCATCCGGTCATCTTCGTGCCGGCGGTCACGCCTTCCACCACCACGACGGCCACAGTGTCCTTGGCGTCATGCAAAACAAAATGAATCATGGGTTCTCCAGTTTTTTGGGGTCGCGAAAAATTGGCAGTGTAATGATCGATATCCGACTGTCAACCAAGTCATTCAGATGACTTGGTTGAATATCGGGCCGCCACTACACTGACGCCATCCATGAAGATCGAAGCCCTGGCACTCAGCCCATTGACCGACACCGGCGCGGCGCCGTTATACCGTCAGGTCAAGCAGCAATTGCAGCTTGCCATCGAGTCCGGGCGGTGTCGCCCCGGCCACGCTTTGCCCAACGAGGCCTGCATCGCCGCAGAGCTGCATGTCAGCATCGGCACCTTGCGCCGCGCGGTCGATGAACTGGTGCATGAGCATGTGCTGGTGCGCCGCCAGGGCAAGGGAACCTTTGTCGCGCTGCATGGCAACGACCGATTCCTGTTCCAGTTTTTTCATGTCGAACCGCGCCACGATGTACGTTTCGGCGACTTGCCACCAGCGGCTGAATACCCGCACGTCGAGAGCCTGGGCTTTGAGCGAGAGCGCGCGGACGAAACTGTTGCCGGCGCGCTGCGTATCAAGGCCGGCGACCCGGTGATCCGTTTCGGCAACCGGCTGTCGCTGCGCGGGCGGGCCGTGGTGCACGACAACATCACGATCCCGGCTCTGATGTTCAAGGGCCTGACCGAGAAACGTCTGCGCGACCGCCAGAGCACTATCTACAGCCTGTACCAGACCGAATTCGGCATCACCGTGTTGCACGCCAAGGAGCGTACGCGCGCGGCGGCTGCGGACCGCAATATCGCGCGGCTGCTCGGTGTGCCGCAGGGGCAGCCGGTGCTGGAGGTGCATCGCACAGCCCTGACTTTCGGCGACAAGCCGGTCGAATACCGCATCTCGACCATCAACACCCAGCTGCACGACTACGTCAGCATGTTGTCCAAGCGGCTGTAGGGCAGGCGCCCGGGCCTTCGCGGTGAACGCAAGTGTTCAGGAGAAGGCGCGCCAGCCCCACCAGATGCGGGTGAAGGTGGTGACGGCACACATGGCTGCGAAGACGCCCGCCAGCAGCGCAAAATGTTGTGGCCAAATACACATCGCGATGAAGCAGGCCAGCGTCTCGGTGGCCTCGGTCAGGCCGCCCAGGAAATACAGCGATTTGTCCGGCCAGGACAGCTGGGTCATCTTGCGTTTCGCGGCGATCACCGCAAAGGCCAGGAAGCTCGACATGGTGCCGCAGAAGGCGGCCAGCAGCAACGCAGCGGCCAGTGCGTTGCGCTGCGGGTCGGCCAGTGCAAAGGCCAATGGTATCGATGCGTAAAACACGAAATCAAGTGCGATGTCGAGAAAGCCGCCAGCGTCGGTCGTCTGTGTACGCCGCGCGATTGCGCCATCGAGGCCGTCACACAGGCGTGACAACAAGATGGCGACGCCACCGGCCAGAAACTGTTGCGTTGCGATCAGGACCGCGGCCCCCATGCCGATGGAAAAGCCGAGCAAGGTCATCAGATCGGCACCCAGGCCCAGGCGCGCGAGCATACCGGCGAGCCGGTCGATCGCGGGTTTGATCAGGGTGGTGGCAGCGCGATCGAGCACGAGCGGTTCAAGGCAGTCGGGTCAGAAGTGCCGGGTCGGCGATGTCGGCTTCGTCATGGGTGACCATTAGTACGGGAATGCTGCGTTTTCTTACCAGGCTGAATACGAATTGACGCACCCTCTCGCGCAATTCCGCGTCCAGTCGCGAAAACGGTTCATCGAGCAGCAAGGCTTTGGGGTCGGCCAACAGCGCGCGCATCAGCGCCACCCGCGCACGCTGCCCGCCTGAGAGCGTGGCCGGATTGGCGAACGCAAAATCACTCAGCTCCAGGTCGGACAGGCCGGCGCGCACGCGTTCATGACGTTGCGCCGCTGGCCCGGGAGGCACGGCGAAAAGCAGATTTTCGGCTACGGTCATGTGGGCAAAAAGCAGGTCGTCCTGAAACAGGATGCCAACCTGACGTTGCTCGGTGGGCAAGCTGTCGATACGCCGCCCGCCCAGCGAGACGGAACCACTGAAACGCAGGCCGTCCGCCAGTGTGCCGCAGATCGCACTGAGCAGGCTGGATTTTCCCGAGCCGCTGGCACCCATGATGGTATGGATCCGTCCCGGCGCCACCTGAAGCGCGAAATCGCGGATCAGCACGCTGTCGGCGGTGGCGAGTTGGTCGACGTGAACCTGCAGGGGCATGGTGATGGCTGGGTTGTGGATGGTCAGTTGCAGCCGCTTTGCCGCAACCTGCGGCCTGCAAGCGCGGGGATGCTTGAGAGGGTGATAATAAGTGCGGGAGTCACCGGGCGCCGTTTGCGCGCGAGATGTCCAACCAGGTCTGAAGGAACCCGCATGAAGAAACTGATTGTTGTCGCGATGCTTGCTGCTGCTGGTGCGGCATACGCCCAGTCGTCCCCGGCCAAGAAGGAGCTGGTAGCCAAGGTGCTGTTGTTGCAACAACCCGCGATCGAACTGGTAGCGCGCTCCATGGCCGAGCAACCAGCCCAGGTTCTCATGCAACGTGCGGGTCAGTTGCTGCAGCAGCGCATTCCGCCGGACAAGCGTCAGGCGGTGGCGCGTGACATCCAGGCTGACCTCAAGAAGTACGTGGACGAAGCGGTGCCGGTGGTGCGCGATCGTGCGGTGGCGCTGGCACCCTCGACGATTGGTGTTTTGCTGGACGAGCGTTTCACCGAAGACGAACTCAAGCAGCTGATCGCCATCATCGAGTCGCCGGTCAACCGCAAGTTCCAGGCGTTGGGCCCTGAGATGCAAAAGGACCTGACCGAGAAACTCGTCGCGGAAACCAAACCCGTCATTGAAGCCAAGGTACGCGCACTTGACAAGTCCGTTGCCGGCCGACTCGGCATCCAGCCGCCAGCAGCGCCTGCCAGCAAATAGCGCAACACAGGGCGTGCCGTGACGCTGGCCGCACTTCTGGGTGTCCGCTGGCCACTGGTACAGGCGCCAATGGCCGGCGTGCAGGGCGTAGAGCTGGCGCTGGCGGTGTCGGGGGCTGGCGCGCTAGGGTCTTTGCCTTGTGCCATGCTTACGCCGCAGGCCTTGCGCGATGCGTTGATGCAGATTCAGGCGCAATCCGTTACCGTCAATCTGAATTTTTTCTGCCATACGCCGCCAGCGCCCGACCCACAGGGTGAGGCGGCCTGGCGTTCGCTGCTGGCGCCGTATTACCGCGAACTGGATATCGATACCACTGCATCGATAACGGCAGCCACACGCGAACCATTTACCGATGCCATGGCTGATCTTCTCGCGCCGTTTCGGCCGGCGGTGATCAGCTTTCATTTCGGACTGCCCGACGACAAGCTGCTGGCGCGGGTGCGCAGTTGGGGTAGCCGCATCCTGTCCAGCGCCACCACGGTCGACGAGGCCCTGTGGCTGGAGCAGCGCGGCGTGGACGC
>JBKJRR010000127.1:0-5737 GCA_046594635.1 Burkholderiaceae bacterium | reverse complement strand
CCTGCATCAGTTGAACCTGGATCTTCAGGAAGGCGAGCGACTGAGCGATCGAGTCGTGCAGTTCGCGTGCCAGGAAGCTGCGCTCCTGGGATACCGCGGCCTCCTTTTCCAGCGCCGCCAGACGGATGTTCTCCATGGCGCCGGCCAGGTGAGCGGTCAGCGCCTCAAGCAGCGAGCAATCCGACTCTGACAAGGCAACCTGCGCGTGAAAGAACAAGTCGACTTCGCCCATCAGCCGATCGTGCAGGCGGATGGGAATCGACACAATGGTCGCGAAACCGGCGCGCGCGCAATGCTGCATGCGCCCGGGTTTCATGGCGTGGATCGGAATGATGCGCAGGCCGGCCTGTGCACTCGGCGATCCGCAGTGGCAGTCGCCGGCATGCACACAGTGTTCGGACTCGATCATCTCGGATGGCAGCCCGTCCGAGGCCAGCATCAGGAAGCGCAGATTGGTTTCGTCGGACCAGCGCAGAGCGACGCCGTCCGCACGGGCGATGGGACGCAGGCGCTGGACGAAGCCGGCCGTCAGCTCATGCAGGCTGCTGGCCTTGCCCACCAGGCTGGTGATGTTGTAGAGCGCCTCAAGCCGCTCTCGCTTTTCCTGCAACTCCGTTGTTTTTTCCGCGACCCTGGCCTCCAGGCTGTGGTGCACCGACTGCACTTGCTGGGCCATCTCGTTGAAACCGTCGGCCAAGGTGCCGAATTCATCGCTGCTGTTGCTGCGCACCCGCGTGGCAAAGTCACCTTCGCGAATACGCTGCAGGGCCTGCTTGATCTGTCCAACCGGCTCGAGAACGAACAGGTAGCCGACATAGACCAGGATGGCGGTGCCGACCACGGCCAGCGACATCGTGATGAGTTGGGCCAGATGCAGCAGGGCGGTCCAGCGCGACATATGTGCTTCGATGCCACTTACCATGGCGTCGATGTCCGCCACGAAGCGTGCGGTGTCCGCCTGCAGGGATTGCAATGAGGCGGGTGGGCTGGCGATCCAGCGCTGCTGGTATTGCGTCCATCCCTTTTCAACGGTTGCAAATTTCATGCGTACCGCGTCGTCCCACGGCATGAACAAGGGGCGTTCGGGATCGCCCACGCGCAAGGTATCAAGACCTTTTGAGAATTCGCTGACCAACTCCGGCAACGCCTGGGAAGGCGCTGTGCTGATCGACAGCGACATCCGGTAGGCCTGCATGCGCATGCGGCCGGCTTCGTTGACCGCTGCTGCGCCGCCTTCGAGTTGCCAGGCGACCCACAAGGTGACAGCGATGGTGGCCAGGGCCATCAGCAGGAACGGGGTTGTCACGAGCGCCAGTTTGGCGCCCAGACTCCAGTGACGGGTCTGTGACGGGTTGTTCAATCGGGAATCTCCGAAATGCGCCGGCAGCGTGGGCCTGCCAGCTGAGCTCAGGCGATTCGCTCGAAAATGGCGGCGATGCCCTGGCCGCCGCCGATGCACATGGTGACCAGCGCATAGCGCCCACCGATGCGCTGCAGCTCGTACAAGGCTTTGACCGTGATCACCGCGCCGGTGGCGCCGATGGGGTGACCGAGCGAGATGCCAGAGCCGTTGGGGTTGACCTTGGCCGGATCGAGCCCGAGATCGCGGGTGACGGCGCAGGCCTGGGCGGCAAAGGCCTCGTTCGCCTCGATGACGTCCAGGTCCTTGATGCCAAGGCCGGCGCGCGCGAGCACCTTCTGGGTGGCCGGAACCGGGCCGATGCCCATGTATTTCGGGTCGACGCCAGCATGGGCGTAAGCGACCAGCCGCGCCATCGGCTTGAGCCCGCGCTGCTGGGCCACCTGGCCGTCCATCAGCAACACCGCGGCAGCCGCGTCGTTGATGCCCGATGCGTTGCCGGCAGTGACAGTGCCGTTTTCCTTGAGGAAGGCCGGCTTGAGTTTGGCCATGTCGGCCATGGTGCAGTTGCTGCGGAAATGCTCGTCGGTGTCGAACGTCACATCGCCCTTGCGCGTTTTCTGCACGATGGGCAGGATCTGGTCCTTGAAGTAACCGGCCTTGATCGCCCGTTCTGCCCTGTGATGGCTCTCCACTGCCAAAGCGTCCTGGTCTTGGCGTGTGATGTTCATTTTTGCCGCAATGTTCTCGGCGGTCACACCCATGTGGATGTTGTGGAACGGGTCGTGCAGCGCACCCATCATCATGTCGATCATCTTGGTGTCGCCCATGCGGCTGCCCCAGCGACTGGTCAGGCTGGCATAGGGTGCGCGACTCATGTTCTCTGCGCCACCACCGATGGCGATGTCGGTGTCTCCCAGCGCAATGGCCTGGGCCGCCGACACGATGGCTTGCAATCCGGAGCCACACAGCCGGTTGACATTGAATGCGGGCGTGCCCTGGCCGCAGCCGCCTTGCAGGGCGGCGACACGCGACAGGTACATGTCGCGGGGTTCGGTGTTGACCACATGGCCAAATACGACGTGGCCAACGTCGTCGCCCCCGACCTGGCTACGGGCAAGCACTTCGCGCACGACGGCTGCCCCAAGTTCGCACGGGGGCGTGTCTTTCAACGCGCCTCCAAAAGTTCCGATGGCGGTGCGTACGGCACTGACGACGACGACTTCTCGGCTCATGTCTGCTGCTCCTGAATGGGTGGATATGACCCTAAGTGTGCCGCATCGGCGGCGTATGCGGGGTGCGCAACACTTGATTCAGATCAAGACATGTCCGGTCGGCAGGGTGCTGGCCGCATGCCTGCGGCGGCTCAGGCGGAAATGACGATGGGAAATTCGGCGCGAAAGCCGTCGCTGGAGGGCTCGAACGCCACAGTCAGTGCGTCGCGGTCGCGCACATCGCGCAATTGGCGCCACAGGAAGTCTCTCGCGTTGTGCGGCTCGTCGCGGACGTACAGCTGGGTGGTCAGCAGCTCGCGTGTGCCCTGGCGCACCTTGACATGGATATGCGGTGCCCGCCCGCCGTAGGCAACCGGACGGATGGTCCGGAACCGGTAACGGCCGTCTGACCCGACACGCTGCATGCCAAAGCCCTGGAACGCCGGATCGGCTCGAGCGCCGTCGCCCGGGTGGTGATAGTGTCCGGCCGCGTCGCATTGCCATATTTCCACCTGGGACCCCGCCAGCGGCTGGCCCCGGGTGTCGGTCACGACGCCTTCGACCCAGCCCGCCTGGCCGGCGTCATATCGTTGCTCGCCATTGCGCAGCAAATCGGCGTCGTTGTCCCGCGGCAGCGCCAGCGGGTAGAACGGGCCTTCGGTCTGGCGCGGCGTCGCTCTGGACAAGGTCTGGGTCTGCGCCCGTGACCTGGTCCAGATGAAGGCCAGGGCGATTGCCGCGGCGTTCAAGCTGCGCCGGGACAGGCCGGCTCGGATGGGAGGAATCTGCATGGGGCATCTCCAGTTGTGAATCAGTAGGACGCTGGCGCAGCGCCGGAGTTCCCTGTGCCCGCGCGTTGACGTTGACCGGGGGACCGCTTGGGCGCGAAACAAAACGAAACATGGCGAAACCGCGTTGAAAGGACATGGCAGCGTGCGCCCGGCACTATCGACCCATGTTCAATCAATATGCAAAGGAATCGTCATGAAAACCTGGATCAAACGCAGTCTGGCCGGCTTGTTGGGTGTGGGCATCGTCGTCGGGGGCCTTGCGGCCTGCAGCCACCGCCATGAGGGGCATAGCCGTCACGGCATGTCCATGAGCAGCGAGGACGAGACCCGCTTGCAAGGCAAATTCGTCGACAAGGTCAGCAAGGAGCTGGACCTGACCGCGCCGCAGAAGCAGCATCTGGTGAGCATCGCAGAGCGGGTGCGCGAGCAGCGCAAGGCATTGATCGGCAGCACCACTGATCCGCGTGCGGAACTGCAGGCGCTGGTGTCCGGTGCGCGTTTCGACCGGGCACGGGCACTGTCGTTTGTCGAGGAAAAGACCCAGGCCGTGCGTGGCAAGAGCCCCGAGATAATTGCCGCCATGGCCGACTTCTTTGACAGCCTGAGCCCGGCGCAGCAGCAGGAACTGCGTGAGCATCTGCAAATGCGCCATCGCTGGTTCGGTCGCAGCTGATCAACTCGGCGGGTGGGAGAATGCGCCATGCCAAAGGTCCTGCTGATCGACGATGACTCCCAGTTGGGGCCGCCGCTGGCCGAGTATTTCAAGCGCTTCGAACTCGAGCTGGAACTGGCAGGGCGGCCCAGCGAGGGCCTGGCGATGCTGCGTGACGGGCATTACGACGCCGCCATCCTCGACGTGATGCTGCCGGAGATGGATGGCTTTGCGTTGTGCCGACTGATTCGCAAGAGCAGCGACATTCCCATCATCATGCTCACGGCACGCGGCGAATTGACGGATCGGGTGGTGGGCCTCGAGCTGGGTGCGGATGACTATCTGCCCAAACCGTTTGAGCCACGGGAACTGGTGGCGCGGTTGCACACCATGCTGCGGCGCCAGCGCGCCCTCGCCCCTGCGGCGCAGCGCTTGCGCTTTGACGGTCTGGAGCTGGATCTGGACACGCATACCGCGACCCGTCAGGGCGAGGTGCTGTCCCTGACCGGTACGGAGTTTGCGTTGCTGGTGTTGCTGGCACGCGAACCTGGCAAGGTGTTTTCGCGCGATGACATACTGAACCATCTGCGTGGTCATGAAGCCGATCTTTATTCGCGCGCGGTGGACATCCTGATCAGTCGCCTGCGCAAGAAGCTCGATCCGCTGGACGCTATCCGGACCTTGCGCAACGCGGGCTACGCATTGGCGCTGTCCCGTGTCTGAGCATTTGCGCCAATCCTGGCACCGTCGCGCATATTCCGCGCTGAGCCGATCCCTGCGGCTCAAGCTCATCGCGGTCTTCCTGGTGTTGGCACTGGGCCTGTCGGTGATGTTTCTCGGCGGCATGCAGCGCGCAATTGGTGCCGGCTGGCGGCTGGCCGTGGCGCCGCTGGTGTCGGACTATGTTGATCGGCTGGTGGCGGAGATCGGTACGCCACCGAGTGTCGAGCGCGCAAGGGCGCTGACACAGCGCCTGCCGATCTCCGTGCGGATCCAGGGCCCGCTGGTGCGCTGGTACTCGCAAGCCGACAAAAAGGATCGTGGCTGGCTGCATGACGACGACTGGCATGGCGATTCGCCACAGATACTGGAGCGCGCTACGGTCGACGGGCACCGCATCTCGCTGGGGCTGGGTGATTTGCCGTGGGACCGCCAGCCCCGGCTGGTCGGCTGGTTCACGCTGTTGAGCTTGCTGGTCTTCATCGCGCTGGCCTATGCGTATGTGCGTCGACTGTTGCGTCCCCTGGACGATATCCGTGTCGGCGTGCAGCGTTTTGGTAAGGGAGAGTTTGACAACGCCATCACCGTGCGGCGCCAGGACGAGCTCGGTGAGCTGGCCGGGCAGATCAACACCATGGCCGATGACCTGCGCCAGATGCTCGACGGCAAGCGGGCCCTGCTGCTGGCTATCAGCCACGAACTGCGCTCGCCACTGACGCGTGCCCGCATCCATGCCGAGTTGCTGCCCGAAACTGGCGAAAGCGGCGCGCGCCGCGCGGCGCTTTTGCGCGACCTGGGTGAGATGCGCGACATGATCAACGACCTGCTCGAGAGTGAGCGTCTGTCCGGCAGCCATGTTGCGTTGCATCGAGAACCCACCGATCTGTGCGCCCTGGTGCGTTCATTGGTGACGGACCGTGAGCCACCCATGAATGTGACCCTTGATCTGCCGGTGGATCTGCCCAGCGTCGGTGTCGATGCCACGCGGGTGCGCCTGGCG
>JBKJRR010000361.1:0-10859 GCA_046594635.1 Burkholderiaceae bacterium | reverse complement strand
GCGGCGCCACTGTGTCGGCAGCGTCACTGGAAACACCGTACGCAGCTCATGTTTGTTCCAGGGGCCGACGAACTTGTGCGCATAGCCGCTGGCCATGTAGGGAGCCAGCCGGTAGTCAAGCAGCGGACTGCGGTTCTCGATGCCCGACATCATCGCGTTGCGATCGTTCTGCCATAACCACTCATGCAACCGGCCAGCCCCGGCGTCGAGCACCAGCGCCTGTGTCAGGTCGCCTCGAAAGTGGGCAAGCGGGTCGCAACCCGGCGCATGGCGCACGTCGTGGTGCACGAATTCGTCCAGGTCCATCGGGTCATCGGTTTCGCGGCGCAAGCCGGCAGCAGACATTGGCGCGGTTGGATCGTGCGCGACCCATGCCATCGCCTGCGAGATGACGGCCTTCACACGCGGATTGTCGGCATTCGCTTGAATGACCTGCTCGCACCAGCGCGTGTCCCCCGCCGCCACGGCCTGGTTTGCGGCAAAGCGGAAATAGCGATCCCAGTAACCGGCAAAAATCTCGTCGCCTCCGGTTCCGTCAAGCACCACCGGCACCGCGTGTTCCGCAATATGCGCGTACAGCTGGGGCATGGCCAGCGCATTGCCAATGAACGGGAACGGCTTTTCCTGATGCCGGCAAACCTGCAGAAAACTGTCCATGCTGGCACTTCCATAGTCCAGTGGCAGGTTGACGCTGCGCATACCCAGTTGTTCAATACAGGCCCGCGCATAACGGGCGTCATCACTTTTGCCGGCGTCGCCAGTGAAGCAGGTGACTTGCTCGGTCAGGCCCTGATGCGCCAGCACCGACAAAATCAGCGAGCTGTCGATACCGCCGGACAACAACAGCCCGACCGGACGGTCCGCGACGAGGCGGGCGCAGACGGCATCGCGGAGCAGCTCCCCGAGTTGCGCGGGTTCCTTGTCGCCTTGCTCCACATGGGTCGGAAGGTCGAACCAGGTCTGCGTACTGTGGCTCCAGCTGGACAGGTCGAACCGGATGGCGCTACCAGCTACCACCTGGCGGATTTCTTTCAGGTGGGTCGCACCGTCGGCATGTGGAAAGCACCATCCGCCCTGCAGGTAGTTGTCCAGGTCATCGGCCATGATCGAAGGGGCCTGGCCGAGATAGGTCAGGATGGGCCCGATCTCCGATGACAGACACAGCCGCTGCGTGTCCTGGTACCAGAAAAGCGGCTTCTTGCCATAACGGTCACGGGTCGCAATGAGTGTTCCCTTGTGCTGGTCGAGCAGGCACAAGGCCCACATGCCATTGGCCTGGTTCAGGCCCACCAAGCCCTCACGCGCGAGCAGGCTCAGCAGCACTTCGGTGTCGCCGTCAGTGTCGAAGCTGGCGCCAGCGCGGGTCAACTGCGCGCGCAGGGCGCGAAAGTTGTAGACCTCCCCGTTGTAGACCAGCGTATGGTGGCCGCGTCGAAACGGCTGGTCCGAACGCGCTTGCGGATCCAGGATCGACAAACGCGTATGCCCCAAAAACCCCGAAATGGCGACAGGCTCGCCGACACCAGGCAGGTCCCAGCTGAACTCGCTGTGGCCCAGGCTGTCAGGGCCGCGGTGTTGCAAGGCCGCGGTCGCTTGCCGGGCGCGCGCGAGCGCGACGGGCCGGGCTCGTTCTAGGGCGATAAAAAGTCCGCACATCAGGATCAGGACGGTTGTGCAGGTTCGTTCAGCCTGCTGGCAGGGGATGGGTCCGCAGGCCACAGGTGGCCAGGTCCGGAGCGGCGGATTGTACGGCGCTGCGGTTCGTGAAATCGCGCAGACCCACTTCTACAATGCCGCATGCGCATTGCCTTCTACGCGCCTTTGAAGGCGCCGACCCACCCGACGGCATCGGGTGACCGCCGTGTCGCCCGGCTGCTGATCGACGCCTTGCGTTTGTCCGGGCATACGGTCGAATTGGTGTCGGAGTTCCGCAGCTTCGAGCGCGATGGCGATCCGCAGCGACAGCAGGCGCTGGCCGTGCAGGGCGGCACGATCGCGCGGGAATTGGTCGCGCGGTGGCAAAGCGGCCCACCTTCGCAGCGCCCCGATCTCTGGTTCACTTATCACCTGTATTACAAGGCGCCCGACTGGATTGGCCCCGAGGTGTGTCCTGCGCTGGGTATTGCCTATGTGGTGGCCGAAGCTTCTTATGCCGCCAAGCGCGCGGCCGGCCCTTGGGCGATGGGGCATGCGGCGGTGGCGCAGGCCCTGCGGTTGGCTGACCTCTTGTTGTGTCCGACCGCCTTTGATGTCGCCGGCTTGCAGCAGGTCGTGATTGATACCGGGCGCATCCAGCGTCTGCCGCCATTCCTCGATCCGGCGCCCTACCGCAGGGCGGCTCGCAAGCAGGCCTTGTGGCGCGCGCGTCTGAGTGCGCGGCAGACGCTGGCGCCAGATCAGTCCTGGCTCGTTGTGCCCGCGATGATGCGCCATGGCGACAAGCTGGCGTCCTATCGGGTGCTGGCCGAGACCTTGCATCTGCTGCACGACCTGCCCTGGCAATTGCTGGTGGCCGGAGATGGTGATGCCCGCGGTGAGGTCGAGGTTTTGTTGAACCAGGCTGCGCCGGGACGTGTGCGCTTTCTCGGCGCCTGCGACGCGCGCACCATGGCCGTCGTTTATGTGGCCAGCGATATCTGCATCTGGCCGGCAGTCAATGAAGCCTACGGCATGGCGATGCTTGAGGCGCAGGCGGCCGGCCTGCCAGTCGTTTCTTGTGCCACGCGCGGTGTACCCGATGTGGTGCAGCACGGCGTTACCGGCTTGCTGGCGCAGCAGATCGAGGCGAAGTTGCTGGCGGATTGCCTGCGTGCCTTGTTGATGGATCCGATCCGTCGACAGGCCATGGGGCGGGCGGCGGCGCATTTTGTCATGCAGTCGCGCAGTCTGGAGCAGGCGTCCCGTACCTTGACACGGGCACTCGAGCCGTTGCGACCGTCGCCGGTACAGCAGCACCTGGTTTCGGCGGTGCGCCAATGAGCCGCCGGACCGTTCCGATGGCTCACTGCATCGCAGCGCTTTGCGTGCAGGTGAGCCTGTGACCACCAGGCTGGCCTTGTTGCGCCACGGCGAAACGTCCTGGACGCAGGACAAACGTGTGCAGGGTCGTACCGATGTGGCGCTGAGCGACCGTGGCCGGGCGGCACTTGCCGCCCTTCGTCTGCCCTCTGGCTGGACTTCGGCATCGGTTATGAGCAGTCCGCTGATCCGCTGCCAGCAAAGTGCCGCGGCGCTGGGGCTGCAGCATGTTACGGTCGAGCCGCGTTTGATCGAGATGGACTGGGGCGACTGGGAAGGCCGGCGTCTGGCCGACTTGCGCGCCGAACTGGGTATGGCGATGACCGTCAACGAAGACCGGGGGGTGGATTTTCAGCCACCGCAGGGGGAAAGCCCGCGTATGGTGCTCGAACGGGTCCGTCCCTGGCTGGTGCAATGCGCGATCTCGGAAGCGGCCACTGTCGCGGTCACACACCGTGGTGTGATCCGGGTCATTTTTGCACTGGCCACCGGATGGGACATGTTGGGACGGCCGCCTGTCAAACTGGACTGGACGGCGTTGCACAGCTTCACACTGGACTCTGAAGGCGTGCCTTCGGTGCTGCAACTCAATATTGCCTTGTCGGATGGTGTGGCATGAGCCGCCGGGCCGTTCCCAAGGCAAGTACCGCTGTGCGCAGCACGGAGGGTAGTCCAGCGAGCGCCGCGTCGGGCCGCCCCAATCAAGCTCGTGCCGTAGACCGAGGGGCGAGGGTGTGCCAATGAGCGCGCGCCGCGTTTTGATATATGTCCAGCATCTGCTGGGCACCGGGCATCTGCGGCGTGCCGCGTTGCTGGGCAATGCCATGACGCGCCACGGCATGGATGTGACGCTGGTCAGTGGCGGTATGCCGGTTCCGGGCCTGCAGGTCAACGGGGTGAAATTCGTCCAGTTGCCGCCGGTCGCGGCTGCCGACCTGGGTTTCAAGTCGCTGGTCGACGCCCAGGGCCAGACCGTCACCGAGGCGCTCAAACAGGCCCGTCGTGACCAGTTGCTGGCGCTGTGGCAGGAGTTTCAACCCCAGGTCATTCTCGTCGAGCTGTTTCCGTTTGGTCGGCGGCAAATGCGCTTCGAACTCCTGCCGCTGCTCGATGCCGCGCGCCAGTCCAGGCCGACACCGGTGATCGTTTCATCGGTCCGGGACGTTCTGGGTGGCAGCCGCGACCCGCAGCGCCAGCAGCGCATGCTGGCCTATTTCGACCAGTATTTCGACCACGTGCTGGTGCACGGTAGTGCGGCGCTATTGCCTTTCAATCTGACCTTTGCCCATGTGCAGGCGCTGGGACCGCGACTGCATTACACCGGTTATGTCGTCGATCCGGCCGTGACTGTGGGCACGGGTGCAAACTCTGGCGTGGTGGGCTCCAACGAGGTCCTCGTTTCGGCGGGCGGTGGCGCCGTCGGACGGGCGCTGCTTGAGACGGCGATCCACGCCAGGCCCCTGTCGACGCTGGCCAAGCTGCAATGGCGAATTCTGGTCGGCCCGGCGATGGGAGCATCCGCCTGCGGCGAGTTGAGGGCGCTGGCGCGAAGCTGCGCAGGAGATGGCATCATCGTAGAACTGAACCGGTCTGACTTTTCCGCACTGCTGCGTCGCTGCCGCCTATCGGTCAGCCAGGCTGGGTACAACACCGTGATGGAAACCCTGCAGGCTGGCGCCCGTGCCGTGATGGTGCCGTTTGCCGGCGGCGGGGAGACGGAGCAGGCGCTGCGGGCGAGAGTACTGGCCGAGAAAGAGTGGATCGACATTGTGGAGGAAGCAGATTTGACACCCCAACACCTCGCGCAGGCCATTGACCGGGCCGCGCTCCGTGCCCCGCTACAAGCCGGCTCCGTCGACCTGGACGGCGCAGACGCCAGTGCGCGACTGCTGTCGACTTGGATGCAGGCGATCACCGTATGAGTACGCGCCGGAACATCGCCAGGCAAGCTCACACCGCAGCCCAACGGGCGGAGGTTTTCCTGTGAGCATGCGCCGGGCCGCTCCCAAGCAAGCTCACACCGCAGCCAGACAGGCGGAGGTTTTCCTGTGAAAGCCGCTTGGGATACTCTGCGCGACGAACTGGCGCGCTGGGACGATGCCGGTCATGTGGCCGATTTCTGGTGGCGCGACGATGATGCGGGTCAGCCGGCTCACGCACTGACGCGCCTGCTTACGCTGGCACAGACCGCGCAGGTGCCACTGGGGCTGGCCATGATTCCGTTGGACGCCGCGGCTGAACTGGTGGCGTCTCCGGGCGAGTGGGTGTCGATTCTCCAGCACGGTTGTGAACATCGCAACCGTGCCGCAAGCGGTGAAAAAAAGACCGAGTTCCCCCCGGCTGAGCCAGTGGCGCAGGCAATGGCGCGGCTGACGCAGGGCAGGGCGTCGATCGCGGGACCTTGCACGTTGCCTGTGCTGGTACCACCCTGGAACCGGGTGTCTTCCCCCGGTTTGTTGCTGCAACTGGGCCAGGCCGGTTACCGGGGGCTGAGCCGCTTTGGGCCGCGCGGCGAAGCGTCGGCGGCGCCCGGTGTGATTCAGGTCAATACCCATGTGGACATCATCGACTGGCAAGGCACACGCGGCTTCGTCGGTGAAGACGCTGCTCTGGCCGCTGCCGTGGCTCACCTGCAGGCGCGACGCGAGGGGCGGGTGGATGCCGGCGAGGCCACCGGCGTGCTCAGTCACCATGCGGTGCATGACGAGGCCAGCTGGGTGTTTCTTGCGCGACTGTTCGAGCGCACCCGTGGCCTGGCTGCCGTGCGTTGGCGCAGTGCCGGCGCGCTGTTTGCAGCTGCATGACGCATGGGCCCGGGGCGCTGTTGTTTTCGGTGCATACCCGTGTTTACACCGGTGAGCCGGATGAAATCCTTCTTCTATACTGCGGTCGGACTGTCGACTGATGCAGGCGCCCGGAGAGGCTTGACGGGACGGTATTCGGATTCGAGGGCCGGTGTTTGCAAGCCACTGCCACAACCTACGCGACGGGTGTCACAAATAGCTGGACATGTCTAACGTTTTAACGGTCAGGGACCTGAAGGTCTATCTTGATGTCGATGCCGGTCTGGTCAAGGCCGTCGATGGCGTGTCGTTTCGCATACCTGCGGGACGGACAATGGCACTCGTGGGCGAGTCGGGCTCGGGCAAGTCCATTGTTGCGCAAGCCGTCATGGGAATTTTGCCGCGCGTAGCGCGAATCGAGCATGGCTCGATCGAGTTCCGTGACCCGCGCCAGAGCGAGGTGGCGATAGACATCGCGTCGCTGGACATGCGTGGCGAGCAGATGCGATCGATCCGCGGCGGACGCATTTCCATCATCTTCCAGGAGCCGATGACGGCCTTGTCGCCGCTGCACACCATCGGCAACCAGATCGGCGAAGCGCTGGCTCTGCATCGCACCAGCGCAGGCAAGGCCGAACGCAGTGCTGCCGTGGTGGAAATGTTGCGACTCGTTGGTTTTCCGGATCCCGCCAAGGCCGAACACACCTATCCGTTCGAGTTGTCCGGTGGCCTGCGTCAGCGCGCAATGATTGCCATGGCATTGGTCTGCCGGCCGGCTTTGCTGATCGCCGATGAGCCGACCACGGCGCTCGACGTAACGATCCAGGCCCAAATCCTGCAGTTGATCAAGCAGTTGCAGGGCGACCTGCAGATGGCCATGATGATGATCACGCACGATCTGGGCGTGGTGGCAAACATGGCCGACGAGGTGGTGGTGCTGTACCACGGCAAGGTGATGGAGGCCGGCACCGTCGAAGACGTATTCCGCGATCCACGCCATCCCTACCTCAAGGCCTTGCTGCGTGCCGTGCCGCGATTCAACATGGAGCCGGGTGAGCGGCTGACGCCACTGCGCGAGATTGCCGTCGGCCCGACAGCGCACCCCGGCACGCCACATGGCCATCCGACGCTTGCGGCCGACATGACCAGGCCGATGTTGTCGGTGCGTCACCTGAGCAAGAGCTTTCGCACACGCAAGACCTCGCTGTTCGGCGGCAAAACCGGTGACGATACGATTGCCGTAGACGATGTGAGCTTTGACGTTGCGCACGGAGAATGCCTCGGACTGGTCGGTGAGTCCGGTTGCGGCAAGACGACCACGGCCAAGATGATCCTGCGCGCCGGCCAGCCTGACAGTGGAGACATCATCTTCAATGACCGAGGTCAGCCACGCGATGTGCTCAAGCTCGAAGGCGCAGAGTTGTTCGCCTATCGGCGCAGGGTGCAGTTCGTTTTCCAGGATCCGTTCGGCTCGCTCAATCCCCGCATGACCGTGCACGACATCGTCAGCGAACCGCTGGTGATACATGGCATCGGCGATGAGGACGAACGCTTCGAGAGGGTCAAGGAATTGATGGGCCTGGTGGGCCTCGATGTGAGGCATCTGCGGCGCTATCCGCACAGCTTTTCAGGTGGTCAACGCCAGCGTATCGGCATTGCCAGGGCACTGGCCCTGAACCCGGACCTGCTGATCTGCGACGAGCCGGTGTCGGCGCTGGACGTATCGGTGCAGGCGCAGGTACTCAACCTGCTGCTCGATCTGCGCGAGGCGCGTAATCTGACCTACCTTTTCATCTCGCACAACCTGGCCGTGGTGCATTACATTGCCGACCGCATTGCGGTGATGTGTGCCGGTCGCCTGGTCGAGATCGCTGCCTTCGACGAGTTGTTTGCCAATCCGCTGCACCCCTATACCCGGGCCCTGCTGGCGGCGGTGCCGGATCCGGACCTGGACCGCAAGCTGGACTTCCGTGCGCTGATGGAGGGCAAGACGTCCATTCCATCGGCCTGGCCGGATCCTTACCGGCTTGACGGATCCAGGCGTGTCGGCATGATCGATGTCGGCAATCAACATTTCGTACGTGCCCACGCAGACGCGGATATTTCGGAGCTCAAGAGATGAAACCATCGTTCCACGCGGCCAGGCCCTTGCAGCGATTCGCCGCGACGCTACTGACTCCGGCATTGCTGGCCCTGCTCGCGTGCGCTGCCCACGCAGCGCCGCCGGCCAACCTGATCGAGACGCCTGTGCTGCGCGACGAGGTGGCGGCCAAGAAGTTGCCGCCGGTCAAGCAGCGCCTGCCGGAGAACCCTCTGGTGGTCGCCATGGACGGCAAGGCCCAGGAGTTGGGTCAGCACGGTGGCACCTTGAACATGCTGATTGCGCGCTCGCGCGACATCCGCATGATGGTGGTGTATGGTTACGCCCGCCTCGTGGGTTACGACCGCAACTACACGCTGGCGCCTGACCTGTTGCAGAGCATCGACGCCAAGGACGACCGAGTCTTCACGATGAAGCTGCGTCCCGGACACAAGTGGTCTGACGGAGCGCCCTTCACCAGCGACGACTTCCGCTATTTCTGGGAAGACGTGGCCAATGACAAGGACTTGAATCCGTCGGGGCCACCGGCGGCGCTGATCGTCGACGGGCAACCGCCCAAGGTGGAATACCTGGACAAGACCACGGTGCGTTACACCTGGGCCAAGCCGAATCCGGATTTCCTGCCGTTGATGGCCGGTCCTTCGCCGCTGCTGATCTACCGTCCTGCGCATTACCTCAAGCAGTTTCACAAGAAGTACAACGCCAAGGTGGTCGAGGCGGAGAAGGCCGAACCCGGCAAACGCAGCTGGGCTGCGGTCCACAATCGTGAAGACAATATGTACCAGTTCGACAACCCGAAGTTGCCGACACTCGAGCCCTGGGTCAATACCACCAAACCGCCAGCCGACCGGTTCGTGCTGGTGCGCAATCCGTTTTTCCATCGCGTCGACAGCAATGGTCGTCAGTTGCCCTATATCGACAGGGTCGTATTGCCCATCATCGACTCCAAGCTTATTCCGGCCAAGGCCGGGGCTGGCGAGTCCGACCTGCAGGCACGTGATGTGGCGTTCAGCAACTACACGTTCCTGAAAAAGGGTGAAAAGGCGAACAACTACAAGACCTATTTGTGGCGCACTGCCAAGGGTTCGCACCTGGCCCTGTATCCCAACCTGCATGTTGTCGATCCGGTCTGGCGCCAGTTGTTTCGTGACGTGCGGTTCCGCCGCGCCTTGTCGATGTCGATCGACCGTGCCCAGATCAACCAGGTGCTGTATTTCGGGCTGGCTACCGAGAGCAACAACACGGTGGTGCCCGAGAGTCCGCTGTTTCGCAAGGAATACCAGACCCAGTGGGCGAAGTTTGACAAGAAGGCAGCTGACAAGCTGCTCGACGAGATCGGACTCAAGCGTGGACCGGACGGCATACGGCGTCTGTCGGATGGGCGGCCGTTGGAGATCATTGTCGAGACTGCCGGGGAGAGCACCGAGCAGACCGATGTGCTCGAGCTGATCCGCGAAACCTGGCGCGAGGTGGGCGTCAAGTTGTTCAGCAAACCGTCCCAACGCGATTTGCTGCGCAATCGGGTTTTTTCGGGGGAGGCGATGATGTCGGTCTTTTACGGATTAGACAATGGCATGCCTTCGGCCGACACGTCGCCTGACGAGCTCGCTCCCAAGGACCAGGCCCAGTTGCAATGGCCGAAATACGGCCAGTACTTCGAAACTGCGGGCAAACTGGGCGAGGCGCCCGATATTCCTGAGGCGATCGAGTTGATGAAGCTCTGGCAATCATGGCGCGGAGCCAACCAGGAGGAACGTGCCAAGATCTGGCAGCGCATGTTGTCCATCCATGCCGAACAGCAGTTCTCGATCGGTGTCATCAACAACGTGATGCAGCCGGTGGTGGTGACCAATTCACTGAAGAACGTGCCGGAGAAAGCCATCTACAACTGGGATCCGGGCGCGTTTCTCGGTATCTACCGGCCAGACACGTTCTGGTTCACGGACGCGCGCAGGAACTGACGTGCTCGGTTACACGCTGCGGCGCCTGCTGCTGATGATTCCGACCTTGCTGATCATCAGCTTTGTCACGTTCGTCATCATCCAGCTACCGCCGGGAGACTATCTGACCAACCAGATCGCCGAGTTGCGCAGTCAGGGCGACGCAGCCGCGCTGGAGAAGGTCGAGTTCCTGCGCAGCCAGTTCGGCCTGGACCGCCCGTTCATCGAGCAATACGCGAGCTGGATTGGCATCTGGCCTGGTCCGAGTGGGTTTTCCGGCCTGCTGCAAGGCGACTGGGGCTGGTCGTTCGAATACAACCTGCCGGTGCTCGATGTTGTGGGTGACCGTCTGCTGTTGTCGTTTGTGCTCAACATCTCGGTCATCATGTTCACCTGGGCCGTGTCGTTTCCAATCGGGTTTTACGCTGCGACCCATCAGTACAGCTGGGGTGACCACGGGTTGTCGTTCCTGGGTTATCTGGGGCTGGCGACGCCCAACTTTCTGCTTGCATTGGTGTTGATGTATTTCGCCAACGTGCAGTTCGGCCTGTCCATTGGTGGCCTGATGGATCCGGAATATCTGGACAAGGACATGAGCTGGGACAAGTTCATGTCGGTGTTGTCGCACCTTTGGATACCGGTGATCGTGATCGGCACATCGGGTACAGCCGGCATGATCCGGCGCCTGCGGGCCAACCTGCTCGACGAGTTGCAAAAGCAGTATGTCGTCACCGCCCGCGCCAAGGGCATGCCACATGTGCGACTGCTGGTGAAATATCCGCTGCGCATGTCGCTCAACCCGTTCATTGCCGACATCGGCAATCTGCTGCCCAGCGTGATATCCGGGTCGGCGATTGTCTCGGTGGTGTTGTCGCTGCAGACCGAGGGACCAATGCTGCTGGATGCATTGCAGAGCCAGGATCAGTACCTGGCGGGCTCCTTCCTGATGTTCCTGGCGCTGCTGACCGTGGTGGGAATGTTCATCTCGGATTTGCTGCTGGCCGCGCTCGATCCGCG
>JBKJRR010000327.1:0-13730 GCA_046594635.1 Burkholderiaceae bacterium | reverse complement strand
TGCAACTCCGCATTGTTGTCTCCGCTGGTATTGCAGCGATACCACTGCAGACCACCCTGATAGCCGTTCCTTTCATACTCTTGCGCATATACCGCAAGCTCGTTGTCGGGCAGCCATGTGTTAGCCACGATTTCGGCTGGCGACGGCATCTCCTTGGCCACGGTTTCGGCCATGCTCTCGTGCAGTTCCATGATGTAGTAAGTCGGCATTTTCTCGAGCTCGGTTGCCGTCCAGGACGCGAGCGGGAAAGGCCGGTTCTGCTTCCAGTCGGCGCTCTTGTGGTGATAGTATGCACGCATGAAGGCATGCACGCCCTGCGTGCATTTCCACATGTCGTCGTTGGCCGGGCGCGTCGAGTAGTACCACTGGTAGTGTTTGCGCGGGCGTTTCAATGCGGCAAGATCGTCGTGGATACTGTCATGCGTCACCTGCGGCCTGTTGCGATCAGAATTGAACGGTAGCGACGGCGCACCAGAAAACGGCGCGCTCATCATGGCCACGCGACGGAATACATCCGGCCGTATCAGCGCGCACCAGGCCGCGACATTGGAGCCGGCATCATGGCCGAATAGGCCCTCCACGGATCGATAGCCCAGCGCCGAGACGAGGCACATTGCGTCCCGCACCAGATTGAGCATACGGAAGGAGGCGACATCGCCGTCGAAGTCACTGTCCCATCCGGTAGTGCGCCCGTATCCGCGCTGATCGGGTGCGACGACGTGATAACCCGCCGCCGCGAGCGGCAGCATGACTTTGCGCCAGCTGTATGCAAGTTCGGGAAAGCCATGGAGCAGAAGAACAAGCGGCCTGTCGTTCGCTTCATGGCCGGCTTCCAGGATGTGCATTCGCAGGCCGTTGATGCCGTCTACAAATCGAGACCGGATGCCCGGGGGCAGGACGCTCTGGGGCAAGGAGGCTGTCGGATTCATCGCAGGCTCGCAGTCGGAAATGACACAGTATCAAGCAAATTCTGCATCGATGGGGTGGCCGGCTGCTCAAGCGTGTCTTCGAGATCGAACCTGAGCAGTGCCCCAACTGTGGTGGTGAACACAAGATCATCGCGGCCATCCTCGAGGCATCGGAGATCGCGCGCATCCTTACGCAACTGGGCCTGCAGGTGCGAGCGCCGGCGATGCTGGCACGAAGCCCCTGCCGCGGTCAAGGGATGCCGATACGGCCCGGGCTACACTGCTTGCGGCGCGCGCTTCCCAATCCAATGGCCTCTCGTCATCGTGCCGCAAACTGGACCGTTCATGGACCTTCGCATCGACCCCATCACCGAAGACGGTCCTGTCCGTCTGCCTGATCCGCTGCCCTTCGGGCGCATCTTCACTGGCCGCATGTTCACCGAGCGGTGGGATGAGGTGCACGGTTGGCATGACGCGGTGATCGGACCGTACCGGCCGCTCATGCTCGACCCGGCTGCGCAGATCCTGCACGCGGGCCAGGCGATCTTCGAAGGAATGAAGGCGTATCTGCGACCAGATGGCCGACTCAATCTGTTCCGCCCAGAGGCGAACGCGCTGCGCTTCAACCGCTCCGCCGAGCGCATGGCGATGCCAGCATTGCCGGTGGATCGCTTCATCGAGGCCATCGAGGCGCTGGTACGTCTCGAGCACGAATGGGCTCCGCGCGGTGATGGCGCTTCGCTTTACATCCGACCGGTAATGTTCGCTTCCGAGCCCACATTCGAAGTTCGGGCCGCGCGTGAGTTTGTGCACTACGTCGTGCTCAGTCCAGCCGGTCCGTACTTCGCGTCAGGCTTCCAGCCGGTGGCTGTGTTGGTTTCCGAGGAGCACATCCGCGCTGCGCGCGGTGGTACTGGTACGGCAAAGACGCCGGGTAACTACGCGGCAAGTCTGTCCGCAATCGAAGGCGCACGGGCGCGTGGTTACCAGCAGGTCCTGTGGCTCGATGCGGTCGAGCGCCGGTTCGTGGAAGAAGCCGGCGCCATGAACGTCGCCTTCGTCTACGATGGCCGCGAGATTGTCACGCCGGCACTGTCGGGCAGCATTCTTCCAGGTATCACCCGCGACTCGATCCTGCGGCTCGCACCCGATTTAGGTTTCCCGGTGCGCGAAACTCGCCTCAACATCGACACGATCGTGGCGGACGTGGACGCGGGACGCATCACCGAAGCCTTCTGCATGGGGACAGCGGCCGTGGTGGTGCCGATCGGGCGCATCGGTCATCATGGAGCCGACCATGTGGTCGGTGACGGTGTCGCAGCGCCCGTAGCGCAGCGCCTGTACCGCGCGCTCATCGATATCCAGTATGGTCGCTCCATCGACCCTTACGGCTGGACCCGAGAGATCGACGCACAAGGTTCCGCGACACAGCGGTCGGTGGCATGAGGCACTGAGTCCATGCGGCCGGTGGCTAAACAGCAGGGCTTGGCAGGGATTGGCCATAGGACCCGTTTCCCCCCACCAAAAAAATCCGCTGAAACGCCTACCGCTTGCACCAAAAAAAGAAATCGATTCCAGTCTGTTCAAACGGCTTTTTTGTGCGATCCGTCGCAAAGCGGCGCACTGCCAGAAGCCTTGCATCCACAAAAATAGACAGTCTTCGATTCGGTGGCTGTGTATTTCATAGGCGTAAACACGCCATCCACTTTATGGGAACCATCACAAAAAGGCTGGCTCCTGCTTTTTCCGCAAGTACACCAGTAGTAATCCTTGCCCTGTTCAACGGGCGTTGGAAATGGAGTGTCGGAGGCGCGAACTGCTGAAGGCATAGAAATCTCCCAAGGCTGTGACGTTGAAATGACGATGGCTTCATGCACGAATGCTACAGCGTCGTTCAGTTGGCGCGGGTACCTGGCCGACCGGATCATTCAAGGTGACCGAGGCGGCTCTTGCCGAATATTTTGACCTCAACTTTGATGACCGCCCAAGCATAGTTGATCACAATGGGGTGACTACTGATTTTCCTGGCGGTCAGCCAACTTGGTGCCGCCAAGTTCCACGGAGCGTTCAAAACGGATGCTCCTGGGAATCAGGTCACAATTGAAGAATCAACTTTCAGGCAGCCTTGCTTTCTCGAAAATGGATCAGCTTGCTCCGCCGGTTCGCGAGCAATCTTGATTTTCCGAGGCGTGGGAAAATTTGGCCAAATCAAATTTCATTGGGCGCAACAGAACACGCATGGCCACCAGATATCTCCCCCTTTTTCTAAGACATTCCGCATCCCCCCGGCTTGAGAATTTTGCCCTTCTCGCAGGGATAGAGGCCGCGGTGCGGGGGATGGTTATCTCTGTCATGCCGCTTGCCGCTTACGATGCTCTGGGCAACGCGGGAGCAGTGTCGCGCGTCTATTTCATTGCAGGCATCGTGTCGCTGATCTGGGGCCTGATGGTGCCCTGGGCCACGCGCCACGTGCCACGGCGCTGGATGTATTCGGCGGGGGCGTTGCTGTATCTGGTGGCGATGGCGCTAGCGGTCACAGGTGGGGAAATCGCTATACCGTTGGCGCTGATGTCAATTGCGATGGCAACGGCGACAACCTTCGTCTGCTTCAACGCCTATGTGCTCGATTATGTGCAACGCGCCGATCTTGGCCGTAGCCAGACGATGATCATGGTCTACGCCGGTGCCCCCTGGGCCATTGGCCCGGTGATGGGGGTCTGGCTGCGCCATATCTGGGCACCCCTGCCATTTATCGTGGCCTCAAGCCTTGCGCTGGCGCTTCTGATCACGTTCTGGATCCTGCGGCTTGGCAATGGCAAGCAGATTACCCGCGCCAAGGGGCCAGCGCTTAACCCGCTGGCATATTTGGGGAGGTTCTATGCCCAACCCCGTTTGATTGCGGGTTGGCTGTTTGCGGTGATCCGGTCCTGTGCCTGGTGGGTCTATGTCGTTTATCTGCCGATCTTCTGCATCGAATCGGGTCTGGGCGCCAATGTCGGTGGCGTGGCGCTGTCCGTCTCCAACGCCTTGTTGTTCACCTCGCCGCTGATGTTGCGTCAGGTGCGCCGGTATTCTGTGCGGTTGTCGTTGCGTGTGGCATTTGCCTATTCCGCCATCTTCTTCATTGCGGCGACGCTGCTGTCACCTTGGCCCTGGCTGGTAGTGTCCTGCCTGATGGCGGCGGGGATTGGCCTTGTGCTGCTGGATCTGATCGGCGGGCTGCCTTTCATGATGGCGGTAAAGCCATCCGAGCGCACCGAGATGGCGGCCGTTTATTCCAGCTTTCGCGATGTCTCCAGTGTGGTCACGCCCGGCGCGGCCTACCTTTTGTTGCTGATGGCCCCACTCGCCAGCATCTTTGCCGCCAGCGGAATAGGTCTGGCCATTGGCTGGACGATCGCCGGGCAGTTGCACAAACGTCTCGGGGCCAAGCGGCCGTTAAACGTCAAGTGCCGAAATGTTGGCATAAATGCAGACTGCAATTAGCCTGACGGGCGCGCGACAGGGCCCGCAAGGCAACACCGGTGATGATCGGCGCCCGGTAGGCAACAGACCCGGCATGTTCCGTGGTTAGCACGCAGACGAACGTATTCAACAGGCACGTCGATGCTGCGCAATTGCGTTTGATGGCTTTGACGCGAAAGCGTGGGATGTGACGACGGATTGAACGCCTATTCGCTTGCCACCTGCTCCTGGCGCCGGGTGTGCCAATGCGCTTTGTGGGAAAAGCCCCCTGGCGACACCCGCAAGCGCGGGTTTCTGCATTGGACACGTTGCCTCTGTATGGTGTTGCGGCGGCGCATGTGTCCACAGATCGGTACGCAGCAGATGGTTACTCTGCGTCAAACCACTGAAGCTTGGGCGCCTTGAAGTTGCCCTTGCCACGCATGCCGTTGATCGGCCCGGTGTTCATCGAGAACAACAGCGTCGAATACGCTATCACGTGGGAGTTGACCGCGAGAGCATAGTTGTTGTTGTTGTTGTCGAAGGTGTCGCAGGCCAGGTGGTAGCAGCGATCGTACTGGTCACCGGCCGTTCCGCCCCACAGCGTCGCTTCTTGCGGCGTCTCGATGCCTTCGGCTCCGGTGAAAAGGCCGCCGGCCGGAATTCCCACGGCGATGAAGGAACCGTAGTCCGAACGCCCGCTGAAGTCCGTGCCTTTGAACGGGATGCCGCGTTCGGAATAGAAATTCTCGAACACCTTTTCGATCTGCGCCGATCCGCCGGGGCCGGGGCCCGCGCCGCTCACGTCGGAGTCATCACCGTCGTAAATGAAAAACACATGGTTCGGCGAACCAACCATGTCGAAGTTCAGGTACAGGGCAATACGATCCTTTTCGGCCTGCGTCAGACCGGCGACGTAGGCGGTCGACCCAATCAATCCCGCCTCTTCGGCGCCCCACCACGCGAAGCGCAGTTAGTTGCGCGGCTTGACCTTGGCCATCTGAATGGCGGTTTCGAGAATCGCCGCGCTTCCAGAGCCGTTGTCGTTGATACCGGGCCCGCGCTGCACCGAGTCGAGGTGGGCGCCACGCCATGCGCGAAGGAGGCACCGACAGCGGGAATATTGACGGTACTGGGTGCGAGGGTTCCGACGATCAGGTCTTCACGCATCGGCGTATTGCCCTGGTTGAAGATGATGACGGCCATCGCGCCGGCAGCTTCGGCATTGAGTGCTTTGGTCGCAAACGTGCATGTGCCTCGCTGGATCAGCGCAATGTTTCCGGCCGGGAAGCCGTCAAAATCTGCTGCTCCGCAGCCGCTGGTGCTGGCGCGCGGCGGCACAAGATTGATGTCGACCCCGGTGACTACGGCAGCCACACTGCCGTAGCCGGTGCCGGTGAAGGCGCCGGTGTCGTAGGTGGCCGCAAACGGCGTGACCTGATTCAAGGTCGGCAGGGCCACATAGACAAAGGGGAAGGGATTGAGTGTCACGTTGTAACCCGCGGCGGTCATTTTCCCGACCACGTAGCTGACGCTTTGTTCATAACCCTGCGTCCCGGCGGCGCGCACGCCGCCGTTGGCGTCGGTGATGTCCTACAGCGCGATCTGGTGCCTGCGCACTCCTTGAAGCGTCACACACTCGAGCAGTTTTGAGAAATTTTTGTTGACCCGCGAAGCGCAATTCGCCGCCGGCAAAAGGGGCAGGTGCGGAAGTGGAAACATCGAAAGTCGCCGCCCGGGCAGGTGGCGCGTAATCACCCGGTGCACTACCGGCGGCTTGAACCACTCAGCAAGAGATACGTTTTTCGAGGGCAGGGTCAAAACACCACGCTGCCGAAATGCCAATACCGGGCTCAGAGCCGGGCGCCGGCCTGGCGCAGAATCTTGACGACGGTCCCCTGGCCGCGCGCCTGGGCATGCGCCAGCGGCGTCACGCCCTGCGCGTCGGTTCGTTGCAAGGACGCGCCATGCGCCAGCAAAAGCCTCACGATCTCGGTGTGCGCGGGTCCGCCGTCGCCGAGGATCACAGCTTCAAGCAGGGCTGTCCAGCCCAAGCGGTTGACGTGGTCGATGTCGATACGGCTGGACCGCAGTAGCAGCCGAACCGTGTCTACATAGCCGTGGTGACAGGCGGGGATTAGCGCCGTACCGCCGTAGCGGTTGAGTAGACGGGTGTCGGGCCGGGTGGGGCTGCCCGTGGGTGGCCCCAGCATTTCGGTCAACATCGCGGTGCGGCCGCGCGCGCCGGCCAACAGGAATGGGCTGTCGTCGATTTCGTCCTGTGCGTTGATGTCGGCGCCGCGTCGAATCAGCAGTTGGGCCGCGGCGTCGTGCCCGCGCTGCACGGCCACCAGCAGCGGCGTGCGCCGGCGCAGATCGCGCGTGTCGATGCGTGCGCCATCGTCGAGCGCGCGCCCGAGCGCCAACGCATCGCCGCGCTCGGCCGCGTCGATCAACGCTGGCTCCGCCTCACTGTCGGGCCAGACCAGGCGTGCCACGCCCGCGCGCGCTGCTGCGCGCTCACATAGCGCACAGGCCCGTGAGCTGCCCACCAGCACCAGCCCTGCGAGGTCTTCGCGCTGAAGCGTTTGTTGCGCTGCCAGCAGTGCCTGTTGCTCGGCATGGGCATCGGGGTCGCCCAATGCGACGACACGACTGGGTGCTTCGGCCACGATGCGGCCCTGGGCGTCGGCCACCACGGCGCCGTAGGCCTGGTCGCCGCGGCGCACGGCCACATCGCGCATGGCCCTGGCGCGCACCAACGCCATTTGCCATTGGGCCGAAGCCCAGGCCCGAGGCGCGCCAACCGTCAGGACAGCGCTGGCAATCCAGCAACGACGATGCATGGGCTGATTGTGCGACGCCGTATCGGTAAGGGCAATAGAGGTGGGCGGTCGAATCCCGGGCAGGGTTGCTGTTCGAGCTGCCATCGGTATATCCAGTATCGCCCGCGTGACGTTGGCAAGTCAGCTTCAGCGACCCAACTCGCGGTGCAATGCCGCGATACCGTCGTACCCCATTGGCGACGTCAGTCGGCCACAAAGCCGTAGAAAAATCCGGCGGCGTCGGTACCCTCATCCGACCATGAAGCGACGTTGACGAACGGCGGTTCTCTGGCTGCCCTTTGGGCAGTGCGGCGCCGCATGAATTGATGCAGGTGGAGAGCTATTCGCTGCATGGCCTGATCGGCCGGACTGTTATGCCCGGGGCGTCGTCAAGCGCCTGAACGCGTCAGTCCTGGCTGGACTGACGCTGCCGATGATCGTGGTATCGCTGGATGATACTGGCTATGAATCGGTCGGCCCAGCGCCCAATCTATGCGCAAAGCGGGCGCGCATCGAAAGCGCTCGCACAAGCGGCATACCGAAACCCTGTAGCGAATTGACAAGGCTGTAGCCATGACAATTTCTGTGTTTTCTAATATACGGTAACCACTTGATTAACGTATGGATTTGGAGCATCATCGAAGCAACTGTCAACGGAGCCCTCATGACCAAGTCCAAGCAATCACTGCGCGCCGCGCTCTACGCTCGCGTCTCGACCGACAGGCAGTCAACAGAAAATCAGTTGCGTGAACTGCGCCAGGCTGCAGAGCGTTTGGGCTGGGAAGTTGTTCAAGAGTTCGTGGACCGCGGCATCTCTGGCGCCAAGGGCCGGAAGGACAGACCTCAACTGGACGCGATGCTCAAGGGCGTCGCTCGGAAAGACTTCGATATCGTCGCGTCCTGGTCGGTGGACCGGCTCGGACGGTCACTGATCGACCTCGTCAATATGCTCCAGGAGCTTCATTCGACCGGCATCGACCTGTATCTTCACCAGCAAGGTATCAACACGACCACGCCGGCGGGAAAGGCCCTGTTCGGAATGATGGGGGTGTTCGCTGAATTTGAGCGCGGGATGATCCAGGAGCGTGTACGTGCTGGGTTGGCCAGGGCTAAGGCCAAAGGCACAAAGTCGGGTAACCCGATTGGTCGGCCGGTAGTGTCAGAGGTTGTGGAGGACCGCATCCGGGAACTACGCGCAGAGGGCCTGGGAATTCTCAAGATTGCCCGGGAAGCTGGGTGTGGCGTGTCGGTTGTTCAACGGGTCGTAGCGGTAGTATCTTGAGCGACCAAAGGGGCGGCATTTGTACGTAACTATTCCGGCGGCCTGTAGGACTCCTTTGCTGCGAAAGCGGTAGTAGCCATGTGGGGGAAGCAGCCGTTCATTCAGCTACTTCGAGTAAGGTTTCAAGTTTGAGCTAACCGGAATTTTGCAGTAGGCCGGGTTTGGGCTAGGATTTTTTAGCCCAAACTTGGACTGCCGCAAAATGTCCGCTTGAGCGAGGGGTTAGGCCTCGGTGGGCGGCCGGTTCTAGGACTCCTTCATAATCTCGCATTTCGTGGAGGTTGCACATCGAGTTCTCGACTCAGCAGACAGCAGAACGGTTCTTAACGTTCTCCTCGGTGCTCAGCTCGGCAGGGCTGAGGGCAGCTTTGGCAGACCTACTCTTGCCGACAGAGTATCGGTTCATTGCCATCTTCAGATTCAACGGTGATCGGGCCAATGCTGCAGTGTTCTATGACCGGGAAAACCCGGATGTGCTCAACGTAGAGGAGGTTCCGGCGAGCGCCACCTATTGCACCTTCGCGCGCGCGGAGCGAGCTGCTTTCTTCACCGAAGATGCTATGGACGACATTCGGCTCAAGAGCCATGTTGCTCGAGAGCATGTTCGGGCGTACTGCGGCGCCCCAATCATCACGCCAGAAGGCGAGATATTAGGCACGCTGTGTCACTATGACTTGGTGCCACGTGATCCGTCGCAGGTCGACTTGGCGCTCATGTGCGAGATATGCAGCGCAATTGAGCAGAGGCGACTCGTCCCGGACTATCCCCGCCGGGCATAGGTGACAAGTTCTGTTCCGAGGCCTGCCGTTGTCGCTCCGCTTGAGCGAGGAGTTAGCTGTCGTTCACGGGTGTCAGCAACTGGCCCACTGCCGGTATTGGCGGTCGTTCTGGGAACACCCGCTTTCTGCCATGACTTGCCGGTCCCGGGGGAAATTCGATCACCCGCCGGCAACCGTCGTGTTCGCTGCGAAAGCGGCCCTTCGACTGGTCAAACTCAATTCATACAATCGTCCAGACACGGGTGCCAGTGAAGGGCTGCTGTACGGCGTCTCGCCGGGGCCCAATTGCTCAAGCGCGTGTTTTCAACCGACGTGGGGCAATGCCCGAACTGGGGTGGTCAGCTCAAGATCATTGCGGCCCTTCCTGGAGGCACCGGAGATAGGGCGTTTCTCGAAGAGCAAATGCAAAGGGCCCTACACGCACGTCTGCTCAGCGCCCCTCCTTCAGGATGCGGATCATGCCCTCGACATTCGCCATCAGGAAGCGGTCGGCGTTGCGCCAGTCGCGGTACTGCAATAGGTCGACTTCACGCTTGATCGCTTCGGGGTCCGGATTCTTGGCCATCGCCGCTTTCACCTTGGCCATCAGGTCTTCGAGATAACCAATCGTCTCGTCGATTGCCGAGGCAGGCGCGTCGGCGGGGCCGTGGCCCGGAACGATTCGGTCGAAGTCCAGCCTCTTCATCGCCCTGAGCGTCTCCAGCGTGTTGAAGAAATCCCCACGCAAGTCGCCGAACACCACGCTCCTGGGCGTGACGATGTCCACCGTGTAGAGCAGGCGCTGCCTCGGCAGGCGCATGATGGTCAGACACTCGCCATGGCTTGGTCCGAAATGGTGCAGCTCGATCGTGGTGTCGCCCAGTGTGATGTCCCGGCGTTTCGCGAATGTCTCGTCGGGCACGACCGCCTGTGCATTGGCCTTCAGCGCCGCGACGCAATTTTCCTGGCTGATGATGCGTGCGCCTTGGTCCTTGAACACTTGTCCGCCTGAGCCGTGATCGGCATGCTCGTGGCTGTAGACCATGTAGCGAATCGGCGCCGCAGTGACCCGGCGGATCGCCTCGAGCATCAGCGGTGCGGCCCTGGGGTTGATCGGATCGGTGACGATGACGCCTTCGCTCGTGACGACGAACATCGAGCGATGGTCGTTGAAGCGGAACGAGTACACCCCATCGGCCACGCGGTTGGTCTCCGTGATCCCGGACCCTGTAGGCTGCGCGGACTGCTGCGCGATCGAGAGCGTGGCGCCAAACAGCAACGCGGCGATCGAAGCCGACGCCAGTTGGGCAAGTTTCCGCTGGGCGATGAACATGTAAGTCAGCCTCCGTGCGTGATGTCTGGGACCATGAACTTGGCCTAGGAAAGCAGCGACAGGATAACAGCGACCGCCGTTGTGCAGGAGAAACGCGGTTGGCCGCTCCCTGCCAGGTCCTGCCGGTCAGATCATCGTCCCGGAGCGAGTGACGATTGACCGGGTGTTCTGCCGATGGTTTCATTGAACTTGGCAAGGGTGACGTCAAGGGCGGCTGCCCGGTCTGACCCGCTCGACCATTTCCCGCGCCGGCCTGATCTCTTCGTGCACGATAGTGGAGCCAAACGAAGAATCGATCTAATATCGCTGCCGACACGACTCTACATGTCCTAGAAAGCGACGATGCCCCAGACAGGTGGACCTCAAATCAACAGCGCCAGGTTGCTGGAAGATCTCCACGCCCTACGGCAGTTCGGCTTGTACAAGACCGGCGTTCACCGCCCGACGTTCTCGCCGCAGGATATCGAGTCGCGCCACTGGCTCGCGGCCCGGTTTGCCGATGCCGGGCTGGCGGCGGATATCGATGGCATCGGAAATGTATTGGGCCGCGACAAGGCGCCCGGCCGCAAGCTGTTGATCGGCAGCCACAGCGAAACGCAGTCGCACGCGGGTTGGCTGGACGGCGCAATGGGCGTGATCTACGGCCTGGAAGTGGCACGAACCCTGGGGCATGGAATCGATGTCGCCTCGTGGGCGGACGAGGAAGGTCATTTCGGCTCGTTTCTGGGCAGCCGCTCGTTCTGCGGCCTGTTGCCAGAATCGGAAATCGACAGTTGCAAGGGCCGCGACGACGAAACACCTTTGCGCATCGCGCTCGATCGCGCCGGATTCGGAGGGCGTCCACGGGCGCTCATCGATACGCAGCGCACCCTGGGTTACCTGGAAGCGCATATCGAGCAGGGTGCGTACCTGGAGGACAACAAGCTGCGCATTGGCGTCGTGACCGCGATCGTTGGAAGTCACCGTTTCCGAATCGTGTTCGAGGGTGTGCAGAACCACGCCGGGACCACCCGGATGGCGGTTCGCAAAGATGCCGGTGTTGCCCTGGTTCGGTTCGCATCAGACGTTTACGCGCGCTTTCCCCAGCTTGCTGGTCCACTGACCGTCTGGACCACCGGAGCGATCACGCTGGACCCCGGTGCACCATCCATCGTCCCGGGCGGCGCGGAAATGGTGTTCCAGTTCCGCGACACCGACCCGGCAATCCTTGCGCGTCTGACTGAAGAACTGGAGTCGCTTGTGGCGCAAGCCAACCGGGGTCCGTGTCGCGTGAGGATCGCCGAATTCGCACGGTCGGTGCCGCAGTTTATGGACAACAGCTTCCAGAATGTGATCGAGCTGGCGGCCGAGTACCGCGCCCCCGGGTTGCATGCCCGCATGCCGAGCGGGGCGGGTCACGATGCGCAGGTGCTCGCCGAGCGCATACCCTCAGGCATGCTGTTCGTGCCGAGCATCGGCGGCGTAAGTCATCACTGGTCCGAAGACACCAAGGCTGACGACATCGTGCTCGGTTGCCAGGTTTTGGCCGACGCGGCAGCCGGGATCCTGGCCTCGGGTTAGCCTTGCTTGACCGTCCCCACGGCCGCCGACCCAATATTGGTACGGTCGGTCGGCGGAAGCTGTGAGATTCGAACTCACGGAGGGTTTAACCCCTCGCCGGTTTTCAAGACCGGTGCCTTAAACCGCTCGGCCAAGCTTCCAATGTCACGATTTTAGCTGGCGGTGAGCATGCCGCGTTGCTCGATGAAGGAAACAACTTCGGCCAGTCCCTGCTTGGTGCGCAGATTGGTCATGACGAAAGGCTTGACGCCGGCGCCGCCACTGATGGCGCGCATGCGCCGGGTGTCGGCTTCCATCACCGCCAGGTTGGCGCCCACGTGGGGTGCCAGGTCGGTCTTGTTGATGACGAACAAATCGCTTTTGGTGATGCCGGGGCCGCCTTTGCGGGGAATCTTTTCGCCGGCGGCGACGTCGATCACGTAAATCGTCAGGTCGCTGAGTTCGGGGCTGAAGGTGGCGGCCAGGTTGTCGCCGCCGGACTCGACAAACACCACATCGGCATCCGGAAAGTCCACCAGCATGCGGTCGATGGCTTCGAGGTTGATGGATGCATCTTCGCGGATGGCTGTGTGCGGGCAGCCGCCGGTTTCTAGGATGATGCGTGCACCAGTGCGCCGTAGACGCCTGAAGCCGTGCAGAGCTGGCTGCGGCGTCATCTGGCCCGATGCCGAACGCCAGATCGAGCCGCCGCGCCTGACCTGCCCGAGCCCGGCGCCTGACTTTTCGCCTGCACCAGCAAACCGGAGACGACGACTGGCTGATCATCATGCGCGAGGCCGAGGTGCTGTATTGGGTGGTCAAGGGCAAGATCAACCGGGATATTGGCGATATCCTGGGCACCAGCCCGATGACGGTGAAAAAATACCTGGAGCGGGTGTTTGCCAAACTCGGGGTCGAAACCCGCAGGGCAGCGGCCGGCATGGCCATGAGCCGCGTCCGGCTGCTGCACCCGCAGTTTGAGGATTGAATATCGCCCCCACGGTCGCTCACTGCGTGTAGCTCCCTGCCCCCCCGAGGGGGCCGCTGCGCCTGCGGACTGGCCCTTCGACAAGCTCAGGACAGGCCAGGGCCAGATCCGCGGCCCTGGCTGGATCGAAGAGTCCCCATGGTCGCTCGCTCCGCTTGACTTCCTGCGCCCGAGGGGGGGGGGCGGCCCCTGCTTGAAATGGGACCTTCACGCTTGTCGCTGCGTGTGCTGCGCTGCCTTGGGGCTGGTTTTGTGCAGGCAGGCGTGGTAACCGTTATAATAAGAGATTCGGTAAAGCATCAGCTTTTTACATCGAAGCCCCCTTACCACGCGGCTTCCTTCTCAAATGCGGCGCTTCCAAGAGCCCGAATTCACAGTGTTTTCAGTGCCCCTACAGCGCTGAACCCTCTCAAACACTGTTCCATTTCCGGCGAGCACCTCCCCCAACGGTGCCCACGCAAGGCTCAACCAGCCAGTCCTTTTTTGTAAAGCCTGGCGGTCAGGACCCGAACACGCGCGGGCTTGCTTGCAGGCCGTTATTTCCTTATTTATCAAGCCGGGAAAAATACCCGGCACGGACTTTATGAACATCGATCACACCAACATCGCGGTGGGCAAGTACCTTGTCTCCCCGCTCGCCAAACCGCAGGGCG
>JBKJRR010000213.1:0-5342 GCA_046594635.1 Burkholderiaceae bacterium | reverse complement strand
CTACACCCCTGCCTGCGGGAAAATGCCAATTGACCCTGCAGGTCGGCAGAACCATACTTCCGGGGCAGACGCGGCTTGGGTGCCGCAGCCGAAAAAAAATCCCTTCCATGCCCCGTTTCATCACTCTCGCCGCAGCCCAGATGGGCCCAGTGTCACGCTCCGAATCCCGCGCCGCCGTGGTGCAGCGCATGGTCGAGCTGATGCGCCAGGCGGCCAGCATGGGGGCGCAAGTGGTGGCGTTCCCCGAGGCCTGCCTGACAGCGTTTTTCCCACACTGGTGGATTGAAGACGAAGACGAGCTCGACAGCTGGTTCGAGCGCGAGATGCCCAGCCCGGCCACCAAACCACTGTTCGACGAAGCCAGTCGCCTGGGCGTCGGATTTCACCTCGGCTACTGCGAGCTGGACGGCAGCGGCGAGCGCAAGCGCCGCTTCAATACGTCGATCCTGGTGGGCAGCGACGGCAGCATCATCGGCAAGTACCGCAAGATTCACTTGCCAGGCCATGCCGACCACCGGCCGGGCACACCGTTCCAGAACCTGGAGAAACGATGCTTTGAGGTCGGTGATCTCGGGTTCGGTGCCTGGCACGCCTGGGGCGGCGTGGCGGGCATGCTGATCTGCAACGACCGCCGCTGGCCCGAGGCATACCGCGTGCTGGGTCTGCAGGCCGTGGACATGATTTTTTGCGGCTACAACACACCGGCGCACCATCCGGCGTCACCGGACCACGACCGGCTTGGCCAGTTCCATAACGAGTTGTGTTTGCAGTCCGGGGCCTACCAGAACAGCGCCTGGGTGTTGGGAATTGCCAAGGCGGGCGTCGAGGAGAATGTGGCCCAGATCGCCGGCAGCTGCATCATCGCGCCCAATGGCGAAATCGTCGCACGCAGTAGCAGCGATGGTGACGAGGTGATCGTCGCGCGCTGTGACCTGGATCTGGGTCGTTCCTACCGCGAGACCACGTTCAACTTTGCGCTGCATCGACGGGTCGAGCATTACCAGATGATCGTCGAGCGCACCGGCGCCAAGGCCCCATGACGCATCACTGGAACGACCCAGCCCAAACGACCCCGCTGCCAGCCACGATCCCGGCCGCGAACAATGGGTTGGCGACCTGACATGGCCTGGATCCAGACCCTCAAATTCAAGATCGTCACACTGGCGTTTGCCACCGGCGTGTTGTCGGCCGTCGGTACCGCCCAACTGCTACTGAAAACAACGCAACAAGAAATCGAGACGCTGCTGCTCGAAAACGGTGCCAACAATCGCCAGGGGACGGCTTCGTTGCTGGCCAGCAAGCTTGAGATCCTGCAGACTACGCTCAGTGCCGTAGCCCGTGCTATCGACCCTGCCCTCTGGTCTGACCCGCGCGAGCTGGAGCGTCACCTGCGCCAGGAGTCCGCCGCCAACGCCTTGTTCGATGTGGTGCTGGCCAGCAACGCCGTGGGACAGATCCAGGTCCGGCTGGTGGATGGCAAACCCAGCGACGATCTGCCCAATATCGCCGACCGGCCCTATTTCCAGCAGGCGATCCGTTCTGACCAGGTGGTGATATCCGAGCCCATCGTTGGCCGCGCGACCAAGGTGCCCCAGGTGATCCTGGCGATCGCCGCGCCGCAACTCAATGGTCAACCGACCGGAATCATTGGTGGCTCCCTGCCACTGGACTCGGCCGGCTTGTTTCACAACATCGGCCTGGGCGACCTGCGCGACGGCTCGCGCAGCCTGGTGATGAACCGCAAAGGCATGATCCTGGCGCATCCCGAACCCTCTCGGCTCTTGGGCAAGGCATCCGAAGAACCGGGCCTGTCCGAGGTCTACCAGCGTTGGCTCGAATCGGGAAGCCCGATCGATACCGACGGCCAGGCAGTCCTGTCGTCTGGTTATCTGATCTCCATGGCAGGTATCGCGGTGTCGGACTGGATGCTGGTGCGCATGACGCCGCAGGCCATTGCGTTGAAGCCCTTGCGTGCAGCCCAACGCGCGGCCTGGGCTTCAGCGGCCGGTGTCGGCCTGGTGGCAGCCCTGCTGGCGATCTGGTTTGGCCTGCGTGTGACGCGCCCCATCGACAAGCTGCGTGACCGGGCCATGGCATCGTTGACCGATGCGCCAGGCAACCTGGCCCCATGGCCGAAAAAATGGGGGGGAGAACTCGGCGAGCTGGCCAGCGTGTTCCAGCACGTCGAAGATGAACGGGGACGGCGGCAGAGCGAAACCCGCGCATTGTTGTTGCAACTGGAGGCGGTGCTCAATCACGCCGAAGTGGGCATTGCCTTGTCGCGCGACGGCAAGTTCGAACTCGTCAGTCGCCACTTCTGCGCGACCTTCGGTATGGACAAGGAAGACATGGAGGGCAAGCCCACCCGCATCATCTACCAATCTGACGAGGCCTACCAGGCATTGGCCGCACGCGCCAGGCCGCAGTTCATGGAACAGGGCTTCTTCACCGGCGAGGTCGAACTGATGCGCAAATCAGGCGAAACCTTCTGGGCCCATATGCGTGGGCGTGCCGTTGTGGCCGGTGACATGTCCAAGGGAACCATCTGGACCTTCGAAGACGTCACCGTCGCGCGTGCACAGCGCGAGAAGCTGACCTGGAGTTCGAGCCACGACACACTGACCGGGCTGTGCAACCGACCGGCCTTCGAGACCGCACTGGGCGACGCCATGGCAGGCGCCGAAAATGAGCCGTTCTGCGCCATGTTCATCGACCTTGACCGCTTCAAGCACGTGAACGACACGGCTGGCCATGCCGCGGGCGACGCGGTACTTCGCGAAGTCGCCAAAGCAATCCAGCAGCAGGTGCGCAAGGCCGATACAGTGGCCCGGCTGGGTGGCGACGAGTTTGCCGTGGTTCTCAGCAACTGTCCCTTGCACCACGGACGCATCATTGCGGAGAAGATTCGCGCCGCTGTGGTGGCCTACCAGCTCGATTGGGAAGGCCAGACTTTCAGCGTTGGCGCCAGCATCGGCCTGGTTCTGGTTGACGCGGCATTCGACAGTGCCGAAGCCGTTTTGGCGGCCGCCGACAACGCCTGTTACGGCGCCAAGCACCGCGGACGCAACTGTGTCATGGTTTACGGCGACTAAGATGAAGACGCCCCCCGTCTGTACGGTCGCTCACTTCGTGTAGACCGTCCGACCCCCCACTGGGGGGCGCCCCCAACAGCCTGGCAGAGCCAGTTCCGTGGGGGCCTGGTCTGGGACGCTCCGCGGTCGCTTGACCTTTCATGCGTCGCGGAATACGCGCGGCGCCATGGAGCACTGATAAGCAGCCAGACCCATCAGCCACGCAAACGCACGCCGGCCGTCGCCTGCGGGTATGCCGCCAGGCAATAGCCGATAAATGCGTCGGTTGATGAGCCCAGCGTCTTGTCGCGGTGCATCACCATGGCCAGCCGGCGCACCGCATGCGGCAGCCGGGTGCGCAATTGGACCAGCCAGCCCGCCTGCAGCGCCTGCGCCACCGCGTGGCGCGACAGACAGCCGAGGCCGGCGCCCGCTGCCACCAAACGCTTGATGGCCTCGGTGCTGCCCAGTTCGAAACCCACTATCTGCTGGTCCAGGTGCTCGAGCAACCAGTGGTCCGTTGCCTGTCGGGTACCCGAGCCGTGCTCACGCAGGATCCAGGTGGCGGCGCCCAGTTGGCGCGCCGTGGCGATCCGGCCGGCGAGCGCGTGCTCGGGCGATGCAACAATCACCAGTTCGTCATGCAACCAGGGTCGCACGACCAGGTCCGGGTGGGTCTGCAAACCTTCGATGAATCCCAGATCGACGTCGAAACCTGCAACCGCGGCGATGACTTCGCTGGTGTTGGCAATCTGCAGCCGGATCCGGCTTTGCGGTTGCTCGCGTGTCCAGCGCGCCACCAGATCGGGCAGCAGGTATTCACCGATGGTGAAACTGGCAGCCACATGCAGGGGCGCCGCATGTTCGCCGGTGAACATGGTTTCCAGCCGCGCCGCCTGCTCGAGCAGCAGCCGGACACGCGGCAGCAAGGCGCGACCGTTTTCGTTGAGCAGCAGCCGCCGCCCGACCCGGTCGAACAGCAGACCACCCATGGCGGCTTCGAGCTCGGCCAACGCCGCGCTGGCGGCGGACTGCGAGCGCGCGATGCGCTGCGCTGCGGCGCGGGTGGAACCGGCCTGCGCAGTGGCCACGAAGACCTCAAGCTGGCGCAGGTTCAGGCGCAATCGCTGATCTGTTTTATCGATCATGGTGAGTCACATTATCCGTTTTTTCTTTTGAGCAATCGTGGTTACCATCGAACGACCATCGTTGTGGCGCAAGGCCTCGTGGCCTGACCGGCGACTCGCCTGATTACCCCGCCCCTGGAGACCGCTTCGCCATGTTCAAGTTCCTGTCTTCCGAACCCCTGCATGACCCTTTGGCCACGGGTACGCTGGCCGACACCGAAGTCAAGTGCACCACCTGCTACATGTGCGCCTGCCGCTGCGGCATCCGCGTGCATCTGCGCGAGGGCGACAACGGCCCCGAGGTGCGCTACATCGACGGCAATCCCGAGCACCCGCTGAACAAGGGCGTGATCTGCGCCAAGGGCTCCTCGGGCATCATGAAGCAGATTTCCCCTGCCCGGCTGACCCAGCCACTGCTGCGCAGGAGCGGCAGCGAACGAGGCGCGGGTGAATTCGAGCCCATCAGCTGGGAACGCACCTTCGAGATCCTGACCGAGCGGCTGACAAAGATTCGCGCCACCGATCCCAAGAAGTTCGCCCTGTTCACCGGGCGCGACCAGATGCAGGCGCTGACCGGTCTGTTCGCGCGCCAGTTCGGCACGCCCAACTATGCGGCCCACGGTGGTTTCTGCTCGGTCAACATGGCCGCCGGCATGATCTACACCATAGGCGGCAGTTTCTGGGAGTTTGGCGGCCCGGACCTCGACCGCGCCAAACTGTTCGTGATGATCGGCACGGCCGAAGACCACCACAGCAACCCGATGAAGGTGGCCATCAGCAAGTTCAAGCGCGACGGCGGACGCTTCATCTCGATCAATCCGGTGCGTACTGGCTACTCGGCAATTGCGGACGAATGGATTCCCATCAAACCGGGCACCGACGGTGCGCTGTTCATGGCGCTGTTGCATGAACTGATCCGCACCGACCAGATCGACCATGCCTTTCTCAAGCGCTTCACGAATGCGCCGCAACTGGTGGTGCTCGACGAAGGCGAGCGTGAAGGCCTGTTTGCGTTCGACCCCGACCCCGCGAAAGGTCCGCCGGGTGACGGCCGCCATCCGCACAACAAGCTGGTGTGGGACAAGACATCGGGCCAGGTGCTCAACGCCTACCCCGAAGGCATCGCCGACGGCTGCGACCCTGC
>JBKJRR010000315.1:0-9178 GCA_046594635.1 Burkholderiaceae bacterium | reverse complement strand
TTGATGGTCGAGTCCGAAGCCCAGCAGCTGTCGGAAGAGATCATGCTCGGTGCCGTGGTGTTTGGCCACGAGCAGGGCAATATCGCCATTGCCGCGATCAACGAACTGGTGCGTGATGCCGGCAAGCCGGTCTGGGACTGGAAAGCCCCGGAGCGCGACGAGCCCCTGATCGCCAAGGTCGAAGCCCATGGCGCCGAGAAACTGAGCGCCGCGTACCAGATCCGCAACAAGCAGGATCGTACCCACGCCTGCCGTGCCGCCTACGCTGCCGTGATGGATGGCCTGAAAGCCGACGGCGTCGCGTTCGACAGCGTCAAGGTCGAGAGTCTGCTGTTCGACATCGAAGCGCGTATTGTGCGTGGCCAGATCCTGGCCGGCGAACCACGCATCGACGGGCGCGACACCCGTACCGTGCGTGCGATCGAGATCCGCAACAGCGTGTTGCCGCGTACCCACGGATCGGCTTTGTTCACCCGTGGTGAAACCCAGGCGCTGGTCGTGGCCACGTTGGGTACCGAGCGTGATGCACAGCGTATCGATGCGCTGGCAGGTGATTTCCAGGACCGCTTCATGCTGCACTACAACATGCCTCCGTTCGCCACCGGCGAAGCGGGCCGTTTCGGTACGCCCAAGCGTCGCGAAATCGGTCATGGCCGTCTGGCCAAACGCGCACTGATTGCCGCCTTGCCCAGCAAGGAAGATTTCCCGTACACCATGCGTGTTGTGTCCGAAGTGACCGAGTCCAATGGTTCCTCGTCGATGGCCTCCGTCTGCGGCGGCTGCCTGGCACTGATGGACGCAGGTGTGCCGATGAAGGCGCACGTGGCCGGTATCGCCATGGGCCTGATCAAGGACGGCAACAAGTTCGCGGTGTTGACCGACATCCTGGGTGACGAAGATCACCTGGGCGACATGGACTTCAAGGTGGCCGGTACCACCAATGGCATTTCGGCGCTGCAGATGGACATCAAGATCCAGGGTATCACCAAGGAAATCATGCAGGTTGCGTTGGCCCAGGCCAAGGAAGCCCGCATGCACATTCTGGGCAAGATGCAGGAAGCGATGTCGGAGGCCAAGACTGAGGTGTCGAACTTCGCACCGCGTCTGTTCACGATGAAGATCAATCCGGACAAGATCCGCGACGTGATCGGCAAGGGTGGTGCGGTGATCCGTGCGCTGACCGAGGAAACCGGTTGCCAGATCAACATCGAGGAAGACGGCACGATCACGATCGCGTCGAGTGACCCGGCAAAGGCAGAAGAGGCCAAGAAACGCATCGGCCAGATCACGGCAGAAGTGGAAATCGGCAAGGTCTACGAAGGCCCGGTCACCAAGATTCTCGACTTCGGTGCGCTGATCAACCTGCTGCCAGGCAAGGACGGTCTGCTGCACATCAGCCAGATTGCCCACGAGCGTGTCGAGAGAGTGACCGACTATCTGAGCGAGGGTCAGATCGTCAAGGTGAAGGTGCTCGAGACCGACGAAAAAGGTCGCGTCAAGTTGTCGATGAAGGCCTTGCTCGATCGTCAACCACAGCAACAGCAGCCGTCCACCCAGGGCGCCGACCAGGGCTGATGGAAGAGCCGGTGTGTCTACGCCGGCTTGAGCGACCGGGGGCCTTGGCGCCCCTGGCCGCTACAGGAACAACGTCATGATGAATGTCATCGAGATCACCTCCTTTGGCCTGCCGCAGGTATTGCGTCCGGGCCAGCGCCCGTTGCCTGAGCCGGGTGCCGGCGAATTGCGCATCCGAGTGTCTGCAAGTGGCATCAACCGTCCGGATGTATTGCAGCGCACGGGCAACTACCCGGTTCCTGCAGGGGCATCGGACATCCCGGGTCTTGAGGTCGCGGGTGTGATCGATCAAGGCGATGCCAGCGCATTGGCCCAGGCGGGATTCAAGCTCGGCGATCGGGTCTGTGCCCTGGTTGCCGGTGGTGGTTACGCCGAGTACTGCGTGGCGCCGATCGGACAATGTTTGCCGATACCCAAGGGCTTGACCGACGCGCAGGCGGCCAGCCTGCCGGAAACATTTTTTACGGTGTGGAGCAATGTGTTCGACCGTGGGCGTCTGCAAAAAGGCGAAACCCTGCTGGTGCAAGGCGGGTCGAGCGGTATCGGCGTAACCGCCATCCAGATGGCGCAGGCCATGGGATGCCGGGTTATCGTCACCGTGGGCAGCGACGAAAAAGCCGCAGCCTGTGTCGCGCTGGGCGCAGCACACGCGATCAATTACCGCACCCAGGATTTCGTTCAGGAGGTCAAACGATTGACCGCTGGCCGGGGTGTGGATGTGGTGCTGGACATGGTGGCGGGTGACTATGTGGCGCGCGAAATCGAATGCCTGGCCGAAGACGGCCGTCTGGTGATCATTGCCGTTCAAGGGGGCGTCAAGGCTGAGATCAATGCCGGCATGGTGTTGCGCCGCCGCCTGACGATCACCGGTTCCACCTTGCGCCCGCGTCCGGTGGCGTTCAAGCAGGCAATAGCGCAGGCGTGCCTGAAGAATGTCTGGCCGCTGATTGAAAGTGGCGCCATCAAGCCGGTGATATACAGCAGCTTTGACGCGCTGCAGGCCGAAGGCGATCTGCTCAGCGGGGCGGCACGGGCCCATGCCTTGATGGAGACCAACCGTCACATCGGGAAACTGGTGATGACCTGGAACAACGGAGTTGCATGATGAGCAAGCTGATTGCGGGCAACTGGAAAATGAATGGTTCGACGGCGGCCAATATGGCGCTGGTCGAGGCCGTGCTGGCAGGAATGCCTGCGTCGCCCTGTGCCGTGGCCATGTGTGTGCCTGCGCCCTATCTTGCGCAAGTCGGCGCAATGCTGCAAGGCAAGACGATCGCGCTCGGCGCGCAGGACGTGTCGGCGCATGAATCGGGCGCCTACACCGGGGAGGTGTCGGCGGCGATGTTGCGTGACCTGGCGGTGCGGTATGCCATCGTCGGTCATTCGGAGCGGCGCCGGCACCACGGTGAAACCGATGCCGTGGTCGCAGACAAGGCGCGCCAGGCATTGTCGATGGGCATCACGCCGATCGTATGTGTCGGTGAAACCCTGGCCCAACGTGAATCAGGTGCCACCGAAGAGGTGGTGCGACGCCAACTGGCTGCGGTGATCCATGTCAATGGACACTGCATCAGCGAGATCGTCGTGGCCTACGAGCCGGTCTGGGCCATCGGCACCGGCAAGACGGCCAGTCCGCAGCAAGCGCAGCAGGTACATGCGGTGTTACGGGCCCAGCTCAAGGCCGCGACCACCCAGCCCGGGCGTATTCATATTCTTTACGGCGGCAGCATGAACGCGGGCAATGCCGCGCAGCTGCTGGCCGAGCCGGACATCGATGGTGGTCTGATCGGAGGGGCGTCGCTCAAGCCAGCGGACTTTCTCGCCATCATTGCCGCCGCTTCGTGACCGTATTGCGCATTGCTACAAATTAGGAGTTATAGATGAATCTCATGTTGACCGTGGTGCTCGCACTGCAGATGCTTTCCGCAGTGGGCATGATCGGCCTGATTCTGGTCCAGCATGGCAAGGGCGCCGACATGGGGGCCGCATTCGGCAGTGGGGGTTCGGGCAGCCTGTTTGGCGCCACGGGCAGCGCCAATTTCATGTCGCGCACCACAGCAGTGTTGGCCACGGTGTTCTTTGTCAGCACCCTGGCGCTGGCCTATTTCGGCAACCTTCGCCCAACCAGCAGCGGCAGCGTGCTGGACAGTGCCGCCGTCAGTATTCCTGCTGCGGGGAGCTCTGCGCCTGCAGTGCCAGTTGCGCCTGCGGTGCCGGCATCGGGCGCAGCACTGATTCCTTCAAAATGATGTGTGCAGCCAAGCCGCTCCCGGGGCTTGGCACTGTTTTTTCAGGGTAAACTACCAGCTGTTCGGAAAGCCAATACCGCAAGGTTCCTCAAGCGATCCGACCATCTGTAACAATGCCGCGGTCGTGGTGAAATTGGTAGACACGCTATCTTGAGGGGGTAGTGGCGAAAGCTGTGCGAGTTCGAGTCTCGCCGACCGCACCAGCCAGAAACACTGTTCGGCGTTCCTGAGCGGTGGCAAACAGAAGTCAGAAACTCCCGATGAACCTCGAACAATATTTACCGGTACTCCTGTTCATATTGGTGGGTATCGCCGTGGGTGTGGTGCCACAGGTGCTGGGCTACATTCTGGGCCCGAACCGTCCCGATCCGGCGAAGAACTCGCCTTATGAGTGTGGCTTCGAGGCCTTCGAGGATGCGCGCATGAAATTCGATGTGCGTTACTACCTCGTGGCCATTTTGTTCATACTTTTCGATCTCGAGATCGCGTTTCTGTTTCCATGGGCCGTGGCGCTCAAGGATGTGGGTGCGGTCGGATTCTGGTCTGTGATGATTTTCCTGGGCATTCTTGTCGTGGGTTTTGCCTACGAATGGAAAAAAGGCGCCCTGGATTGGGAGTGACGCGATGATTGAAGGCGTTCTGAAAGAAGGGTTTGTCACCACCAGTTATGACGCGGTGGTGAACTGGGCCAAGACCGGTTCGGTCTGGCCGATGACCTTTGGTCTGGCATGTTGTGCCGTCGAGATGATGCACGCAGCCGCTGCGCGCTACGACATCAGCCGTTTTGGCGCCGAGGTGTTCCGCGCCAGTCCGCGCCAGTCCGATCTGATGATCGTGGCCGGCACCCTTTGCAACAAGATGGCGCCTGCTCTGCGCAAGGTCTACGACCAGATGTCCGAGCCGCGCTGGGTTATTTCCATGGGCTCCTGCGCCAATGGCGGTGGTTATTACCACTACAGCTATTCGGTGGTGCGTGGCTGCGATCGCATTGTGCCGGTCGATGTCTATGTTCCGGGCTGTCCTCCGACGGCTGAGGCTTTGCTGTATGGAATCATCCAGCTGCAGCAAAAGATCCGCCGCACCCATACCATTGCGCGCGCCTGAGGGAAACTTGTGACTACGAATTACGCGGTACATCCCGAGGCGCTCAAAGACACGGTTGCCAAGGTGCTTGGCGACAAGGCGCGGCGCATGACGCTGGCGCTGGGCGAGTTGACGGTGGTGGTCGATGCGGCCCATTACCTGGAGGTGGCGACGCTGTTGCGTGACGCGCCCGGTTGCCAGTTCGAGCAGCTTGTCGACCTGTGCGGTCTGGATTATTCGGAATATGCCAAAGGTAGCCACGATGGTCTGCGATTTTGCGTCGTGGCCCATCTGTTGTCGGTCAGTCTGAACCAGCGGGTCAGGCTCAAGGTGTTCGCACCCGACGACGACTTTCCGGTGGTCCATTCGGTCAACGACATCTGGAACTCCGCGAACTGGTTCGAGCGCGAGGCGTTCGATCTGTTTGGCATCGTGTTCGAAGGCCATGCCGACTTGCGCCGTATCCTGACCGACTACGGTTTTATCGGTCATCCGTTCCGCAAGGATTTTCCGGTTTCCGGGCATGTGGAAATGCGCTACGACGCCGAGCAAAAGCGTGTCATCTACCAGCCCGTCACGATCGAGCCGCGCGAGATCACGCCGCGCATCATTCGTGAAGACAACTACGGCAACCTGCACTAGGCGGCGCCCTCCATGGCTGAAATCAAGAATTACACATTGAACTTCGGGCCACAGCACCCGGCTGCGCATGGGGTGTTGCGGCTGGTGCTTGAACTCGACGGCGAGGTGATCCAGCGTGCGGACCCACACATCGGCCTGCTGCACCGCGCGACCGAGAAGCTGGCCGAGAGCAAGACCTACATCCAGTCCTTGCCGTACATGGATCGACTCGATTACGTTTCGATGATGTGCAACGAACATGCCTATTGCCTGGCGATCGAGAAATTGCTGGGCATCGAGGTTCCGGTGCGCGCCCAGTACATCCGCGTGATGTTTGCCGAGATCACGCGACTGCTCAACCACCTGATGTGGCTGGGCTCGCACGGCAACGATTGCGGCAGCTCGACGATCCTGATCTACACCTTCCGTGAGCGCGAAGACCTGTTCGACATGTATGAGGCTGTCAGTGGTGCGCGCATGCATGCGGCCTATTTCCGTCCGGGCGGCGTCTATCGCGACCTGCCCGACACCATGGCCCAGTACCAGGCCAGCAAGGTGCGTAATGCCAAGGGTGTTGCGCAGCTCAACAGCAACCGCCAAGGCTCGTTGCTCGACTTCATCGACGACTTCACGCAGCGGTTCCCCGCCTGTATGGCCGAATACCACACGCTGCTCACGGAAAACCGCATCTGGAAGCAGCGGACTGTGGGCATTGGTGTGGTCACACCCGAACGCGCGTTGGCCATGGGTTTCACCGGGCCGATGTTGCGAGGCTCGGGCATCGAGTGGGACCTGCGCAAGAAGCAGCCCTATGACGTGTACGACCAGATGGAGTTTGACATTCCCGTCGGCCGCACCGGCGACGTCTACGACCGCTATCTGGTGCGCATGGAGGAGATGAAGCAATCCAACTGCATCATCCGGCAATGCGTGGCCTGGCTGCGGGCCAATCCGGGACCGGTGATCACCGACAACCACAAGATTGCGCCACCGAGCCGCGAGTCCATGAAAACCAACATGGAAGAGCTGATTCATCATTTCAAGCTGTTCACCGAAGGTTTCCAGGTGCCCGAGGGTGAGGCCTATGCCGCGGTCGAACACCCGAAAGGCGAGTTTGGCATCTACATCGTCAGTGATGGTGCAAACAAGCCCTATCGCCTGAAGATCCGGCCACCCGGATTTGCCCACCTGGCCGCGATGGACGAGATGTCGCGCGGCCACATGATTGCCGACGCGGTTGCGATCATCGGCACCATGGATATCGTATTTGGGGAGATTGACCGATGATCCCGGAAGCCGTCAAAGCGCGCTTTGCACCAGAGGTTGCCAAGTATCCGGCAGACCAGAAGCAGTCTGCTGTCATGGCCTGTCTGGCCATCGTCCAGCAGGAGCTGGGCCATGTGAGCGTAGAGAGCGAGCAGGTGGTGGCCGACTATCTGGGCATGCCCCCGATCGCGGTGCATGAGGTGACCACTTTCTACAACATGTACAACCAGCGCAAACTGGGCAAGTTCAAGCTCAATGTGTGCACTAACCTGCCGTGCCAGTTGCGCGACGGTGCGGTGGCCTTGAAGCACTTGGAAGAAAAGCTCGGCATTCACATGGGCGAGACCACGCCGGACGGGCTGTTCACCTTGCAGCAAAGCGAATGCCTGGGCGCCTGCGCGGATTCGCCAGTGATGCTGGTCAACGACCGCACGATGTGCAGCTTCATGAGCAACGACAAGCTCGACCAGCTGATCGACGGCCTGCGGGCGACGGAGGCCACATGAACACCACACTGCCGACCGAAGGTGCTCCGCACCGCAGCTCGCACAGCGAAGGTACTTCAATGACATCGGTTGACAAGGTGCTGGCGCAGTTCCAGTCCAGTGGTGCCGAGAGCTGCTTTCACGGCCGGCATATCGAACCCCAGATCTACGCTGGCCTTGACGGCGCCAATTGGCGCCTGGCGCACTACCAGGCGCGTGGCGGTTACGAGGCCCTGCGCAAGATCCTGGGGCAGGACGGCGGCGAAGGCCTCACGCCCGACCAGGTGGTGGCCACCGTCAAGGAATCGGCCTTGCGCGGTCGGGGTGGCGCGGGTTTCCCGACCGGCCTCAAGTGGAGCTTCATGCCACGCCAGTTCCCAGGCCAGAAGTTCCTGGTCTGCAATTCGGACGAAGGCGAGCCCGGTACCTGCAAGGATCGCGACATCCTGCAGTTCAACCCGCATATCGTCATTGAAGGCATGGCAATTGCCGCCTATGCCATGGGTATCTCGGTTGGCTACAACTACATCCACGGCGAGATTTTCCAGAGTTATGACCGGTTCGAGGTGGCGCTGGAAGAAGCGCGCACGGCCGGCCTGCTCGGAGACAAGATCCTGGGCAGTGCGTTCAGCTTCCAGTTGCATGCGGCTCACGGTTTTGGAGCCTACATCTGCGGCGAAGAGACTGCCTTGCTCGAGTCGCTCGAAGGCAAAAAAGGCCAACCACGCTTCAAGCCGCCGTTCCCGGCCAGCTTTGGCCTGTACGGCAAGCCGACCACGATCAACAATACCGAGACCTTTGCAGCGGTGCCCTGGATCATCCGCAACGGCGGCGCGGCCTATCTGGCCTGCGGCAAGCCCAACAACGGCGGTACCAAGATCTACTCCATCAGCGGCGACGTCGAACGTCCCGGCAATTACGAGATCCCGATGGGAACCCCGTTTGCCACCTTGCTCGAACTCGCCGGTGGCGTGCGCGGCGGACGCAAGCTCAAGGCCGTGATCCCTGGCGGCTCGTCGTCGCCGGTGTTGCCGGCCGACATCATGATGCAATGCACGATGGACTACGACTCCATTGCCAAAGCCGGCTCCATGCTGGGTTCGGGCGCGCTGATCGTCATGGACGAGACGCGCTGCATGGTGAAGTCGCTGCAACGACTGAGTTATTTCTACATGCACGAGTCCTGCGGTCAATGCACGCCGTGCCGTGAAGGCACGGGTTGGTTGTCGCGCATGGTGGACCGCGTCGAGACCGGCCACGGCCGCCCCAGCGACATGGAGCTGCTCGATTCGGTGGCCGACAACATTCAGGGTCGCACGATCTGTGCGCTGGGCGATGCGGCGGCGATGCCGGTGCGCGCCATGATCAAGCATTTCCGCCACGAATTTGAACACCATGTAGAGCACAAGACCTGCACGGTCCCCGCCTATGTTTAATGTCCGCACGCGCGTCGCTGCCCCGGGGTCGGCACCTGCCGGTCGTCTGAACAGGTAATAGAAGATGGTAGAAATCGAACTCGACGGCAAGAAGGTCGACATTGTCGAAGGCAGCATGATCATGCATGCCGCCGACAACGCCGGCACCTACATCCCGCACTTCTGCTATCACAAGAAACTCAGCATCGCGGCCAACTGCCGCATGTGCCTGGTCGACGTCGAGAAGGCGCCGAAGCCGATGCCGGCCTGCGCCACGCCCGTCACGCAGGGCATGATCGTGCGCACCAAGAGCGACAAGGCGTTGAACGCGCAGCAGGGCGTGATGGAGTTCCTGCTGATCAACCACCCGCTCGACTGCCCGATCTGCGACCAGGGCGGCGAGTGCCAGCTGCAGGACCTGGCCGTGGGCTATGGCAGCTCCGCTTCGCGCTATCAGGAAGACAAGCGCGTGGTCACCAACAAG
>JBKJRR010000479.1:0-16953 GCA_046594635.1 Burkholderiaceae bacterium | reverse complement strand
CTGCCATTGAGCACATGGTCGCCACTGAAAAGCAGTCCGTCCTGCAGCAAGACCAGGCACAGGTGATTGGCAGCATGACCGGGTGTGTGGACCACGTGCAGTTCATGCGCGGTGGCGGCGTCCGCGACACCCAGGCGCAACACCTGGCCATCCGAGAGCACCTGGTCGGGCACGAATTCGCTGGCGGCACGCGCCGTCGCAGCGCTGGGCAGACCCATGATGGGCGGTTGCGGCGTACACAAGGCCTGCAAGGGCCGGGCACCGGGCGCGTGATCGGGATGCGAATGGGTGCAGACGATCATGCGGATGTCGCCGCCCGCTGCGCGCCACAGGTGCTCGAGATGCTCGGCATCCGCCGGCCCCGGATCGATGGCGATATACCCGGTTGCCGGATCACCGACCAGATAACTGTTCGTGCCCGGGCCGGTCATGACACCGGGATTAGCCGCGGTCAGTCGCATCACGTTGCGCAGCAGCGCCACCGGCTGGCCGGTGCGCCAATCGAGATGGTGCACGATCTGGCCATCCGGCGATACCAGCTGCAGCTCGCCATAGGGATGCTCATGCTCCATGTAGCGCACCTCCTTGCCGGCCAGCCAGCCCGCGCGCGGGCAACTGGTCCAAAGTGGCTGCTCGTCGACGGCGCAAGCGCGCAACACCGCATCCACCGAATCGAACGCCTTGAGTCGCTCAAGCGTGCGGATGGTTGGAAAGATGAGAAAGAAATCACCCGCCGCATGCCGCGCCAGCGCATCCTGTGGGCCCACCCAGACCGGCTCGAACTGCTCGGATTCATCTGCCACCGGTTGCTGATCCAGCGGCATGCGTGCGACCAGGAAGGGCACATCGAAACGGCGTGGCAGGTCCCGGTCGGTGATCCAGTGCGCCAGCACGAATACGGCCTCGGCCGTCAGAACCAGGCCCCGTTGCACACATTGGGGCAAGAATGCCGCTTTTCGGTCCATGCCCGCAATGTCGGCATCAACGGGTGTGCTGCCATCGGTGCGCCGCGCCAGCAGGACGCCGAGTTCCTCGAAACTCTCGCGGATCGCGGCTATCGCCTGGGTCAGGTGCAGGTCGCTTTGACCCGGGCGCCGGCTGGCATGCGCATGGCCTTGCGCGTCGGTCGCATCAACGCCGCCGCCCGGAAAGACATAGGCCCCCGGCGCAAAGCTGGCCGTGAGCGAGCGGCGCGTCATCAGCACCTCCACGCCCTGCTCGCCGTCGCGCAACAACAAGACCGTGGCCGCAGGACGGGTTGGGGCGGGTTCGCGCTGCGCGTGCAAAAGCTGGGTGGGTCTGACCATCTCGGCATTTTGCCGGTAAAAGCGCGAATGGCGCGCCCCGGCGCTCTACAAGCTTCGGGGATAATCCGGCGATGCGAGTCCCGTTTACCAAGATGCAGGGCGCGGGCAACGACTTTGTCGTGCTCGACGAGACGCGCGCCTTGCTCGGTCTGGGTCCGCAGCACTACCGCATGCTGGCCGATCGCCATTTCGGCGTGGGTGCGGACCAGATCCTGAGCGTGCGGCCTTCGCCCGGCCCGGGAATTGACTTCGAATATGTCATTCACAACGCCGACGGAGGCCAGGTCGAGCACTGTGGCAACGGTGCCCGTTGTTTTCTGGTCCATGTGCGCAGCCACGGCCTGACCGACAAGGACACTGTCACGGTCAAGACCATGAACCGCGTGCTGACGCTGCGCCACACATCGGACGGCCGGGTCACGGTCGACATGGACGCGCCGGTATTCGCACTCGATGCGATCCCGTTCAACGCAAAGGGCCTGAAACCTCTGCAGCGCGGCAACTGGCAACAGTGGCCGCTGACCCTGCAAAGCAGCGGCGGTCCCACCCCGGTCGAACTGGCGGTGTTGTCCATGGGCAATCCGCATGCCATAACCATCGTCGCCGACGTGGATACGACCGACGTCAAGACCCTGGGCCCGTTGATTGAAAGCCACGCGGCATTTGCGCAGCGGGTCAACGCCGGCTTCATGCAGATCGTGAACCGCCACGCCATCCGCCTGCGCGTGTTCGAGCGCGGCGCCGGTGAGACCCTCAGTTGCGGCACCGGCGCCTGTGCGGCCGTCGTGGCCGGCATCCGACTGGGACTGCTCGATGCGCAGGTCGATGTGACCACGCACGGAGGCAAATTGACGATCGCGTGGAACGGCGGCGACAGCGTCGTTTTGATGACCGGCCCGGCACAAACTGTATTCGAGGGCGAAATCGCTTTACCTGAACCAACATGACCCACTCATCCTTCACCAATCCCATCACCGAAGACGACATCGCCAACTACCTGGCCAATACGCCAGACTTTTTCGAGCGCCATGCCGAGATGCTGGCCAGCGTGCACCTGACCAGCCCCCACAGCAAGCGGGCGGTCAGCCTGCAGGAGCGCCAGGCCGAAATGTTGCGCGACAAGATCAAGCTGCTGGAACACCGGCTGATGGACATGATCCGTCACGGCAACGAGAACGCCCTCTTGTCCGACCGCCTGTTGCGCTGGTCGGCTTCACTGTTCCGCAACGCGGATGCGACGCAAGTGCCGGCGCAGATCGCCGAGCAGGTACGTGAGCAGTTCGCTGTGCCCCAGGTCACGATCAAGGTCTGGGGCGTGGCAGCCGAACACCAGGAAGCTGAATTTGCCCGCAATGTCACCGAGGACGCGAAGATGTTTGCCAACTCCCTGACCGAACCGTTCTGCGGCGTCAATACCGGCTTTGAAGCGGTGACATGGCTGAACGACCCGGCAGCGGCCGCCTCGATCGCGCTGCTGCCTCTGCGCGAACCCGGCGCTACCGGCCAGCAGCCGGCCTTTGGCATGCTGGTACTGTCATCGCCCGACGGACAGCGCTTCAACAGCGGCATGGGAACCGATTTCCTGCAGCACGTGGCGGATATCGCCAGCGCAGCCCTGGACCGGCTGCGTCCGGCCTGAACTTCAGCGCCAACCCGCGTGCGCTGATGCCCGAGCCATACGACACTCCCGCGGGCGGCGCCGCCGACGATCCACTGGCGACGCGTTATCTGACGTATGTGCGGGTCCAGAAGCGTCTGGCCGATCGCACGGTCATCCTTTACACGCTCGATCTCGACCGGCTCTGCCACCTGGCGGCCGAGGCCGGCGTACCGCTGGCCGAGGTGCAGCACACCCAGGTGCGACGCTGGGTGGCCCAGATGCACAGCCAGGGGCGCAGCCCGCGCGGTATCGCGCTGATTCTGTCCGGCTGGCGCGGCTTTTACACCTGGCTCGGCCGTGAGGGATTGATTACCGCCAACCCGATACTCGATGTGCGAGCCCCCAAGGCCGCAAAACCCCTTCCAAAGGCCTTGAGCGTCGACGATGCCGTACAGTTGGCGGAGTTTCACAGCGACACCGCCGACCCCTGGCTGGACACGCGTGACGCCGCCATTGTCGAGTTGCTCTACGGAGGCGGGCTGCGGGTCGGCGAACTTGTGGGCCTGGATGTGTCAGCCGGTGCACAGGCGCGCGGCTGGCTTGACCTGGATGCCGGCGAAGCCCATGTGCTGGGCAAGGGGTCGAAGCGGCGCAGCGTGCCAATTGGCGCCAAGGCTGTCGCCGCCGTGATGGCATGGCTGGCGCTGCGAGCCCTGCCGCTGCGTTTACCTCAAGCGGCCTTGTTCATCGGGCGCCGCGGCTCCCGGCTGAGCGCGCAATCGGTCTGGCAACGCCTGCAACGGCGCAGCCAGCAGGCTGGCCTCCCGACGCCGGTACATCCCCACATGCTGCGGCACTCGTTCGCCAGCCACCTGTTGCAGTCCAGCGGCGATCTGCGCGCCGTGCAGGAACTGCTGGGACACGCCAATATCTCGACCACCCAGGTCTATACGCGGCTCGATTTCCAGCACCTGGCCAAGGCCTACGACGCGGCCCATCCGCGTGCGCGGCGCAAGTTGTCCGATCCGCAATAGGTGCGCGGGCCTGTCCGCAGTTCGATCACGGCATCCAGCGGGCCGGGACCGGCGACGCAGGGCCGACAATCGGGGCCATGAAAGTTTTACGTCTGCACCCTGGCAAGGAGCGCTCGCTGCTGCGCCGCCACCCCTGGATCTTCGAATCGGCGATTGCGCGGGGTGGCGCCGACTCCGGCGAAACCGTGCGTGTGGAGTCCCATGACGGCACATTTCTCGCGTGGGCGGCCTTCAGCCCGTTGTCGCGCATCCGGGCCCGGGCCTGGAGTTTTGATGAGCAGCAGCGCATCGACATGCAGTTTTTCGACGCCACCTGTGCGGCGGCCATCACCGCGCGTCTACGCTTTGACATCCAAAGCGACGCGATGCGGCTGGTTCACGGCGAGTCGGACAACCTGCCCGGCCTGGTGGTGGACCGCTATGGCGACACCCTGGTCGCGCAGTTCCTGTCCGCTGGCGCCCAGCGCTGGAAGTCCACCCTGGCCGACGCCCTGTTGCGCCACACCGGCCTCAAGCGCCTGTACGAACGCTCTGACACCAGCAGTCGCAAGCTTGAAGGCCTGGCGGAAGAAACCGGATGGCTGCGCGGCGACGGCCCGCTGGACTTGGTGATTCGCGAACACGACTGGCAACTGGAGCTCAATATTGCCCAAGGGCACAAGACCGGGTTCTATCTTGACCAGCGCGACAGCCGCAATCGTTTTGCCCAAAGTGCGCGCCAATTGAGATTTGACTCCGTGCTCAACTGCTACTGCTACACCGGTGGCTTCAGCGTCGCGGCGCTGGCAGGCGGCGCCCGCCATGTCACGTCGATCGACTCGTCCGGGCCGGCATTGACGCTAGCACGCGCCAATCTGGAGCGCAATGGTTTTGACGCCACGCGCTGGGAACTGCGTGAAGCCGATGTCAATGCGGCGCTGCGCCAATACATCGCGGCCGGACAGACATTCGACGCGATCGTGCTCGATCCACCAAAGTTTGCGCCCACGATTGCCCATGCTGAACGGGCGGCACGTGCCTACAAGGACATCAACCGTCTGGCTTTGAAACTGCTCAATTCCGGCGGCCACCTGTTCACGTTCTCGTGCTCCGGCGGCATCAGCGTGGACCTGTTCCACAAGATCGTCGGGTCCGCCGGCACCGACGCCGAGGTCGACGGATTCATCCTCGGTCACCTGGGCGGCGCCCCTGACCACCCGATGACCCTGCGTTTTCCGGAAGGCGAATACCTCAAGGGACTGATGGTCATGCGCAAGTAGGCGCGTATGGGCGCTTGCAAATGCTCGGTACACTCCCCACCTTGGATTTTGGTTGGGCCGGCCCGCTCCGGGGCCCGGCTCGCGCACAAGCAGGTCTTGAACCGTCAGGAGTCCCCCATGAGTCTCATTCCCGCCACCATCCTCACCGGTTTTCTCGGATCAGGCAAAACCACGCTGCTCAAACGCGTATTGTCCGAAGCCCATGGCCAGAAGATCGCGGTGATCGAAAACGAGTTCGGCGAAGAGAACATCGACAGCGACATTCTGGTGTCCGACGTCAAGGAACAGATCATCCAGATGAGCAATGGCTGCATCTGCTGCACCATCCGTGAGGACCTGCGCAGCACGCTGCAGGACCTGGCCGCCAAGAAACGCCGCGGCGAACTCGACTTTGACCGGGTGGTGATCGAAACCACCGGGCTGGCCGATCCAGGGCCGGTGGCGCAGACCTTTTTCATGGACGAGGAAATCGCCGAGAGCTTTCTGCTCGATTCGATCCTGACGCTGGTCGATGCCAAACATGCAGCGACCCAGCTCAACGAACGCCAGGAAGCGCGGCGCCAGGTTGGTTTCGCCGACCAGATCTTCATCAGCAAAACTGACCTGGTGGCCCAAGACGAGGTCGACGCATTGATGCACCGCCTCAAACACATGAATCCGCGTGCACCCCAGACGGCGGTGCATTTTGGCGAAGTGCCGATCAAGGATGTGTTTGATCTGCGCGGCTTCAACCTGAACACCAAGCTGGAAATCGATCCGGACTTCCTGAAAGAGGACGACCACGGCCATGACCATGGCCACGATCACGCGCATGACCATACCGAAGGCGAAGACTGCGACCATCCATCGCACAAGCGGGAGGGCGGCCACCACCACCATCATGACGACGACGTAAAGAGTTTTGTCTTTCGCTCCGAGCGCGCCTTCGATGCCGCCAAACTGGAAGATTTTCTGGGCGCGATCGTCAATATCTACGGCCCCCGCATGTTGCGTTACAAGGGCGTGCTCCACATGAAGGGCACGGATCGCAAGGTGATTTTCCAGGGTGTGCACCAGCTCATGGGCAGCGACTTGGGCCCTGAATGGCAACCAGAGGAAGCCCGTATGAGCAAGATGGTGTTCATCGGTATCGACCTGCCCAAGGACATTTTGTTGCAGGGACTGGAGCAATGCCTGGTTTGACGCGGCGGATGACAGGTGTTGGTTCTACCCATCATATGGCCGCTGTCACGGCCATTTTTGGGGCCCGGTGGCGATAAGGGGTACACTCGCCCGCCAAAGTCAGGGTCCGCATTCCGCGGGCACAGTGTGGCGGGGGACAAATCAACCCGGCCATCAGGGGATGGAGTCGTCAGTCGTTGGCATGTCTGATGACTGCAGCCATGGATAGACAGGTTCTGTAGGGAGTCTAGAAGTGAAAGCCACGCCAGCGAAGGTCAAACCGGCCGCAAAAACACCCGTCAAAGGGTCTGTGACGGCGGCCAAGCCGTCGGCCGCCAAGAAGCCCGTCGCCAAGAAGGCCGCGAGCAAAGTCGTAGCCAAGACCCCGGTGCCCCGCACAGCGACCAAACCGGCGACCAAAACAGCGCCCAGTGCTGCCAAGCAGCCGACGGCCAAGTCCGCGTCCGCCGCCCCTGTCAAGAAGCCTGCGGCCAAAAGCGCCGCGCAGACCCCGAGAACGATGCCCAGTCCTACGAAAGCCGCCAGCAAGGCCGAATCCTCCGCTCCAGCGGCCAAGTCCGATACCCGTGTGATGCCCCCCACCACGATCATGTCCGCCTCGGGCGTACCACAGCGGACCGGGCGGCCATCGTCGCGTCTGGCTTCGCTGACCGTGCCCTCGATGGCGCAATCGGTTGCCTCGACTGCCGCCAAGGCCAGCTACGCTCCGCTACCCGTGACCCAGGTGATCATTCCGCCGCTGCCGACGTCCAATCACAAGGACCCCAAGCTGGCGAACAACTGGAAGACCAAGCCGGTCGATCAACTGACCGACGCAGAATTACTGGCGATGCCCGACGATGAATACATGAACGAGAAGCAGCTGGCTGCGTTTCGGCTCAAGTTGACCGTCCTCAAGCGCGACATTCTGGCCAGTGCCGGTGAAACCACCGAACATCTGCGCGAAGACACGGTCGTGGTGCCCGACCCAGCTGACCGCGCGACGATCGAAGAGGAACACGCACTCGAACTGCGCACCCGTGATCGCGAGCGCAAGCTGCTCAAGAAAATCGAGCAATCGATCGGGCGCATTGATGGCGGGGACTATGGCTACTGCGACGAAACCGGCGAGCCAATTGGCGTTGGCCGGCTGCTGGCACGGCCGACGGCAACCTTGTCGCTCGAGGCCCAGCAACGTCGCGAGCTCAAGCAAAAGATGTTTGGTGACTAGCCGGGTCCGGGACAGGTGCCCGCTGGCGCGTAGAATCTTTCGCATACCACGACCCTAAGATGTCAGCGAAAGACAACAACTCCAGCCTCCTGTCCAAGGTCGCGAAATTCGTTCGCAACCCGACAACCAACTGGACGGACCTGGACAAGCAGGATCCGGAGCCGGAGGCCGGCTACAGCAAGCAGGCGCTCAAGGAAATGATCGAGCGCAAGCGGCAGAACGATTTTGTGCGCAAGCGCGAATTCGACCAGTTGCGCAAGTTGCGCAACCGCGATCCCAATGCCAACCCTGATCTTGCTGGCCGGCCGTCGTACTTCCAGAGCAGTTTGCCGTCCAATCCGGACGAACGGGCAATGACGATCAAGAAGATCGACGAAATCGAAGCCCAGATGTCCAACCAATGGTGGCAGGGCAAGAGCAGCGGTGCACCACCACCTGCGGGGTCGGCCGCTGCGACCCCAAATGCTAGGACCGAAGCAGCCGCAGGTCCGGATGCCGGATCAGACCCGTCTTACGCCCCCACCCGGCTGAGCCCGATGCGACCCGAACGGGGAATGGCAGAGGCCGAGGTTACCGATTTCCCGGCCACACTGAGCCACTCCGGCTTTGGCCCTGATGCGGGCGTCGACGCCGCGCCTGCCAATCCCGTCCCGGGCGCGACGCCTGTGGTGAACGATCCGGCACTGGTCGCTGGTCGCGGTTTTCTGCATTCGCGCCCCGTACCGGTCGAATGGGTCGAGGGCATGTCCGACGCCGACCTGGAAGAGGCGGCCATCCGCTTTGCCAACGGCGACGAAGGTGGCGCCGAGGCCAGCCTTCAGACGGCCTTGTCGAACACCGATGCCAAACCCGACCAGGCCTTGCGCTGGGCCATGGCCCTGCTCGACCTGTACCGTGCGACCGGTCGGCAAGGACACTTCGATGTGGCCGCGATCGAATTCGCCGAGCGCTTTGGTCGATCGGCACCCGCCTGGTTCTCGATCCCGGCCAACCTGGGGCTCAACAACGCCAGTGCCATGGTGCGCACCTTGCCCTCACGACTGATGGCCGATCCCTTGTGGCGCAGCCCGAGTCACTTCACTGCGGAGTCGGTAGATGACCTGCGCCTGGCTGTCGCCAACGCCGACGCGCCATGGTTCATCGATTGGAGACCTCTCACGCAGATTGAAGCGTCGGCCGCTGACGCCATGGGCGAATTGTTTGCCGAGTGGTGCAGCACCCCGGTGGTCCTGCATTTCTCGGGCGTTCAGACGCTTGAAACGGCATTGCGGCGCTGCGCACCGTCCGGCGATCGCACGTTGGGTCAGTCGCCCTGGAAACTGCGCCTGGACGCGCTGCGCATCATGGGCATGCGCGACGCGTTCGAACTGGTCGCGCTGGACTACTGCGTCACCTTCGAGGTCTCGCCCCCGACCTGGCAGGATGTGCGCAGCAGTTTCGCCGACCTGGCGTGCGACGCCACCGCCGGCGGGCCGGCGGACACCGATCGTGGCGGTTTGCCTGCTCGGGCGGGTGGCCACGACAATGACCCGCATGCACCGACCTTGCACATGGGCATCGAATCGGTCCAGGCCGCGGTCTCGGAGTTGACGGGCGAAGTGGTCGGCGACGCCTCCGCGGCGCTCAAGCGTCTGGAATCCGACCGCAACGGAGCGCACCGCCTGGTCGTATCCTGTGCCAATCTGGTACGGGTTGATTTTTCCGCGGCCGGCAGCATATTGAACTGGGCGGCCAATCTTCAAAATGACGGCTGTCAGGTGCAGTTTCTCGATCTGCACCGACTGGTGGCCGCATTCTTCGGCGTGGTCGGCATTCACGACCATGCCAGGGTCGTGATGCGATCGCGCTGAGCCGCGCCTCCAGGCATCTTTCGGCAACGGGGTTTGAGGCCCCGGACAACCCAACATCATGGAACAATTTCACGGAACCACCATCATCAGCGTGCGGCGCAAGACTGCCGACGGTTACGACGTTGCGATCGGTGGCGATGGCCAGGTCACACTGGGCAACATCGTCATCAAGGGGACGGCGCGCAAGGTGCGCAAGCTCTACCACGGCAAGGTGCTGGCCGGCTTTGCAGGCGCCACCGCCGACGCCTTCACGCTCTTTGAACGATTTGAAGCCAAGCTCGAGAAGCACCAGGGTCATCTGGTGCGCGCTGCAATCGAACTCACACGCGACTGGCGCACCGACCGGGTATTGCGCCGCCTCGAGGCCATGCTGGCCGTGGCCGACAAGGATGCGTCGCTAATCATCACCGGCAACGGCGACGTGCTGGAGCCCGAAAACGGCATCGTGACCATCGGCTCCGGCGGTGCCTACGCCCAGGCGGCGGCGATTGCCTTGCTCAACCATACCGAGCTGCCTGCTGCCGACATCGTGCGCAAGTCGCTGGAGATCGCCGGCGGGTTGTGCATCTATACCAACATGCACCACACCCTCGAAACCCTGCCGTGATCGCCTTGCCGCAGCGCAGAGCCCCTGGCCTGCCCGCGCACGACCCGGTCACCGCCTGAAACTGCGAGAGCGCTCGCCGAACGTCAGCCCATGAACATGTCCTCCCTCACCCCGCAACAAATCGTCCTCGAACTCGACAAGCACATCGTCGGCCAGACCCAGGCCAAACGTGCGGTCGCCATCGCACTGCGCAACCGCTGGCGCCGCCAGCAGGTGCAAGGCAGCCTGCGCGCAGAGATCACACCCAAGAACATCCTGATGATCGGCCCCACCGGCGTCGGCAAGACCGAAATTGCGCGCCGACTGGCCCGGCTCGCGGATGCGCCCTTCATCAAGGTCGAGGCCAGCAAATTCACCGAAGTGGGTTATGTCGGCAAGGACGTCGATTCGATCATCCGCGACCTGGCCGACGTGGCCGTCAAGCAGACGCGCGAGTCGGCCAAGGCGGCGGTGCGCGAACGCGCGCTCGATGCCGCTGAAGAGCGGATTCTGGATATTCTGATCCCGCCGCCGCGTGGCGAGGAAGGCGGCAAACGCGCGAGCGATCAGCCCGAGAGTGCGGCACGACAGGCGTTTCGCAAGAAGCTGCGTGAAGGCCAGCTCGACACGCGCGAGATCGAGATCGATCTGAGCCAGTCCAGTCCGCAGCTCGAGGTCATGGGACCGGCCGGCATGGAGGAGATGACCGAGCAGTTGCGTGGCCTGTTCGGCCAGATCGGCCAGCACAAACGCCAGACGCGCAAACTGCCGGTGGCCGAGGCACTCAAGCAGGCACAGGACGAGGAAGCCGCCAAACTGGTCAACGAAGACGACATCAAGACGCAAGCCTTGCTGTCCGCCGAACAGAACGGCATCGTGTTCATCGACGAGATCGACAAGGTGACCTCCCGCTCCGAGGGAAGCAACGCCGGTGAAATCTCACGCCAGGGTGTTCAGCGCGACCTGCTGCCGCTGGTCGAGGGCACGACCGTGTCGACAAAATACGGCGCGATCAAGACCGATCACATCCTGTTCATTGCATCAGGCGCGTTTCACCTGAGCAAGCCCAGCGACCTGATTCCCGAGTTGCAGGGGCGCTTCCCGATCCGCGTCGAATTGCTTCCGCTGTCAATCGAGGATTTCGAATCCATCCTGACCCAGACGCACGCCTCGCTGGTCAAGCAATACCAGGCGCTGCTGGCCACCGAGAACGTCACCATCGACTACGCGCCAGACGGTGTGACGCGCCTGGCGCAGATCGCCTTCGAGGTCAACGAACGGACGGAGAATATCGGTGCACGCCGCCTGTCCACCGTGATGGAACGCCTGCTCGAAGAGGTCAGTTTCGAAGCCAGCACATTGAACGGACAGACCATTGTGGTCGACACGGCCTACGTCAATGCGCGACTGGCAGAGCTCAGTCAGGACGAGGACCTGTCCCGTTACATCCTGTAGGCAATCGTCGACTGGCCTGCACCAGTCTCATGCGTTACTTTCATAAATCGCCGTAAGTTATTCATTTAGAAGGGATTTTGCCGTCATTTTGGCTGCAAAATACCCTCTAAGTCATTGATTTCATTGGAAAAATTTCTCGCGACGTATGTTGTATCCCTTGCAAATGCTGGTACAGTGCAAAAAAGTGCAATTAAGTGGAATTTGGTGCCTTACCAAAGCCATTTGGAGCCTGTTTCCACAGCCAAGGGTCAATCGCAGTGTTTCAAGGGCCGTCGTATTTAAATCTGGATGCCAAGGGCCGCCTTTCGGTGCCGACCCGGCATCGGGACGCCCTGGGCGGAGCTGACGGCGGCCAACTGACGATCACCCGCCACCCCGACGGATGCCTGATGGTCTTTCCGCGGGCCGAGTGGGAAAAATTCCGTGAACGCGTGGCGGCGCTGCCGATGTCCGCGGTGTGGTGGAAGCGCATCTTTCTGGGCAACGCCATGGATGTGGACATGGACGGCACCGGCCGGGTGCTGGTGTCTCCCGAATTGCGCCAGGCGGCTGGCATCACCCGCGAAACCGTGCTTTTGGGCATGGGCAACCATCTGGAGCTCTGGGACAAGGTGACCTACGAAGACAAGGAAGCCAAGGCCATGCAGGGTGAAACGCCCGACGTGTTCAAGGACTTTTCCTTTTGAATGCCGAACGTGAACACCGGGTTGATCCACACCACCGTTTTGTTGCACGAAGCGGTCGACGCACTGCTCGGCCAGCCGCAAAGTACGCGGCCGCAGACATTCGTCGACGCGACCTTCGGGCGCGGCGGTCACAGCCGTCTGATCCTGTCGCGACTGCGTGCGCAGGACCGTTTGATTGCAATCGACAAGGATCCGCAGGCAATCGCCAGTGCGGCAGAAATCGGCGATCCGCGTTTCTCCATCCGGCACCAGGGTTTCGACCAGCTGGACGAACTGGGTGCGGGGTCGGTGGCCGGCATCCTGATGGATCTGGGTGTGAGCTCTCCGCAGATCGACGACCCGACACGCGGGTTCAGTTTTCGTTTCGACGGGCCACTGGACATGCGCATGGATACGACACGAGGACAGAGCGTTGCGCAATGGCTTGCCGATGCGCCAGTCAATCAAATTGCGGAGGTGATTCGTGACTACGGTGAAGAACGGTTTGCTGGCGCCATTGCAAAGGCGATTGTTGCTCGCCGACAGGAACGGGGCGCAATTTCATCCACCACCGAGCTGGCCCAGCTCGTGGCTGACACGGTCAAAACCCGCGAGCAGGGCCAGAACCCTGCGACGCGCACATTTCAGGCTTTTCGGATTTTCATCAACGCCGAGCTTGAAGCCTTGCAGACAGCTCTAGCTGCCAGCATCGACGTACTGCAACCCCAGGGCCTGCTGGTTGTGATCAGCTTTCACTCTCTCGAAGACCGGATCGTCAAACAGTTCATTGCCAGCCATGCGCGCGAACAGGTTGACCGTCGGGTTCCTTTCGCAGCGCCCAAGCCGCTGCGCCTGCGCGCGCTCGGGCGCATCAAGCCATCTGCGGGCGAAGTCGCCGGCAATGCCCGCTCCCGCAGCGCCGTGATGCGTGTGGCACAAAGGACGGACGCGTCGTGACCCGGCTCAATCTGGTCCTGCTGCTGGCCGTACTCGCCAGTGCGCTTTACCTGGTCAACGTGCAGTACGAATCACGTCGCCTGTACACCTCCATGGAGCGCGCCAATTCAGAAGGGCGCCGACTGGAGACGGAGCGCGATCGCCTGCAAGTGGAGCGCCGCGCGCAGGCCACGCCCCAACGCGTCGAAAAACTGGCCCGTGAAAAACTGCAGATGCGCCCCGCCACCCCAGCCATAACCCACTACGTCGCCTACTCCGACGCCAGCACCGCGCCGGCAACCGCCGCCGACAGCAGCGCCCGCGCCGCGTCCGGGAGGTTGCCATGACCCGCCGGGCCGCTCCCAAGGGTCATGCCGCAGCGCGATGCGCGAAGGCCTGCGCATGGGCCGCCGGGCCTCTCGCAAGGCGAATAGCCCCGAAGTGCACGGCACAGAGGGCATTCAAATGAGCCGCAAGAGCATCCCCTATACCTCCAGCCCGCTGTTGGCCAGCCGCACGCCGGTATGGCGCAGCAAGCTGGTCGTGGCGCTGGCGGCGATCGGCTTTGCCGCACTGGCTGCGCGTGCCGTGCATATCCAGGTGCTGGCCAATGACTTCTACCAGCGTCAGGGTGAGGTCCGGTTCGCCCGTACGCTGGCCATGCCGGCCAACCGCGGGCGCATCATCGACCGCAATGGCCTGATCCTGGCATCGAGCGTCCCGGCGCCGAGCATCTGGGCGATCCCCGAAGACGTGCCGCGTGATGATCCAGCGGCACTGAGGCAATTGGCCAAGCTGCTCGACATGCCGCTGCCCAGCCTGCAGCGCAAACTCGAGAACGAAGACAAGACCTTTGTCTGGCTCAAACGTCAGGTGGATGAGTCGGTGGGCAAGCAGATCGAAGCGCTGGGTCTCAAGGGCATCTACCAGCGCAAGGAATACCGCCGCGAGCACCCGGAAGGCGAAGCCACGGCCCATGTCGTTGGTTTCACCAATATCGAAGACAAGGGACAGGAAGGCATCGAGCTGGCATTCGACGCGGAACTGGCAGGGCGCGCTGGCTCGCGCCGGGTCATCAAGGACCGACTGGGGCGGGTCGTCGAAGGGGTCGGCGAGCAGGTGCTGCCGGTGGACGGCAAGGACATCCAGCTGAGCATTGACAGCAAGGTCCAGTTCTTCGCCTACCAGAAGCTGCGCGACGCCGTCACCAGCAACAAGGCCAAAGCCGGCAGTGTTGTTGTTCTCGATTCGATCACCGGCGAAATCCTGGCCATGGCGAACTATCCGAGTTTTTCACCCGATAGCCGGCGCGGCCTGACCGGCGACCAGTTGCGCAACCGGGCCCTGACCGATGTATTCGAGCCGGGCTCGACGATGAAGCCAATCACCGCCGCCATGGCGCTGGAAGCCGGGCGCGTAAAACCGCAGACCCTGATCGAGACCGGTCCCGGACGACTCACGATGGGTGGCTTCACGATTCGCGATACCCACGATTACGGCACCTTGACGGTCGAGGGAGTGATCCAGAAATCGAGCAATATCGGCGCGATCAAACTCGCGCAGAAGTTGAGTCCGCACGAGATGTGGAACACCTTGAGCGCGCTCGGCTATGGCCAGAAGCCGCAATTGCAATTCCCAGGTGCGGTGACTGGCCGACTGCGGCCCTGGAAATCCTGGAAGCCGGTCGAGCAGGCCACCATGGCGTATGGCTACGGGTTGTCGGCCTCGCTGTTTCAGATGGCACACTCCTACACCGCGTTCGCACACGATGGCAGCCTGATCCCGGCCACCATCATCAAGAGCCCGGAGCCGGCCATCGGAGTGCAGGTGTTCTCGCCCCAGAATGCGGCTGCGATCCGTAAGATGCTGCAGATGGCCGCCGGGCCGGGCGGCACCGGCCAGCGCGCGCAGACCATTGGCTACTCGGTGGGTGGCAAGTCCGGTACCGCGCACAAGCAGGTCGGCAAGGGTTACGCGACCAACAAATACCGCGCCTGGTTCACCGGCATGGCGCCCATCGACAAACCACGCATCGTGGTCGCGGTCATGATCGACGAACCCAGCGCCGGCAAATATTTCGGCGGCGAAGTGGCCGCTCCGGTGTTCAGCGAAACCGTGCAGCAGGCGCTGCGCCTGATGGGCGTGACCCCCGACATGGCGGTCAAGCCGCAGATCGTCACCACGGTGGAGGAGAGCCTGTGATGCGGGAGCTGTGCACACCTGAACTCGCCGCGGCATGGCTGCACCAGCATGTGCGTGGTCAATTGCAGACCGACAGCCGCAAGGTCACGCCGGGCGATGGATTCATCGCCTGGCCGGGTGCCGCCCATGACGCGCGCGCCCATGTGCCGGCTGCGCAGGCGCAAGGCGCCAGCGCCTGCCTGGTCGAGCGCGAAGCCCTCGAAGCGCACGCCTTGCCCGATACCGGCGTGGCCAGCTACCGCGGCCTCAAGGCTGCCAGCGCATTGATTGCCAGCGCCTACTACGGCAGGCCATCTCATGCTCTCAAGATACTGGCCGTCACCGGCACCAACGGCAAGACCTCGACCGCCTGGTGGCTGGCGCAGGCCTTGTCCCATCCGTCATTGACGCCAGCGTACCCTTGCGCCGTGGTCGGTACGCTGGGCGTTGGTCGCCCGCCAGCCGCCGATGCTGCAGACGACGACCTTCAGGCCGGCATCATCGCCACCGGGCTGACGACGCCCGACCCGGTATTGCTGCAGGCTACGCTTCGCCAGTTTGTCGACGCCGGGCTGCGCGCCTGCGCGCTGGAGGCGTCGTCGATTGGTATCGATGAACACCGGCTGGACGGCACCAATGTCGATACCGCCATCTTTACCAATTTCACGCAGGACCACCTCGACTACCACGGCTCGATGGACGCCTACTGGCACGCCAAGGCCCGCCTGTTCGCCTGGCCCGGACTGAAGGCGGCCGTGATCAACGTGGACGATATCAAGGGGCGCGAATTGTTGCAGTCGCTTGACGGCCGCGATCTCGACGTCTGGAGCGTCTCCTGCGAATCACCGGCGCGGTTGCAGGCGCGCGACATCCGGATCGCTGGCGATGGCTTGGTATTTGATGTCGTCGAAGGTGACGCATCGCATGTTTTGACGACCAGCTTGATCGGCCAGTACAACGTCTCCAACTTGCTGGGCGTGATCGCCGCCATGCGCACGCTGGGCATCGCCCTGGCCCCGGCCGTCGCTGCCTGCACCGTGCTGTCGCCCGTACCCGGGCGCATGCAACGCATACGATTGCCTGGCATGCCGCTGGTGGCGGTCGACTATGCCCACACACCGGACGCGCTGGACAAGGCGTTGCAGGCGCTGCGCCCATTGGCACAGCAACGCACCGGCCGACTGTGGTGTGTATTCGGCTGCGGCGGCAACCGTGACCCTGGCAAGCGCCCGTTGATGGGCCTTGCAGCCCGCGCCGCCGACCAGATCATCGTGACCAGCGACAACCCGCGCAACGAAAATCCACAAGCCATCATCAACCAGGTGCTGCCGGCACTCAGTGGCCATGCCGGCGTATTTGCGCAGGTCGACCGCGCCCAGGCCATCGCCATGGCGGTGCGCCAGGCCAGCCCCGCGGACGTGATTCTGGTTGCCGGCAAAGGGCACGAGGACTACCAGGAGATCGCAGGTGAGCGCCGGCCGTTCTCTGACCTGACGCATGTGCGGACGGCGCTGGCGCAGCGGGCCACAGGAGTGACGCCATGATGGAACTCGCGCAAGCTCTGCGCTGGTTGCCCGGCGCCACACTGCACGGCGACCCGCGCCAGCCGATCAGCCGGGTGCATTCCGACACGCGCAGTCTGCGCGCGGGCGATCTGTTTGTCGCGATCCGGGGTGACAACTTCGACG
>JBKJRR010000470.1:0-4415 GCA_046594635.1 Burkholderiaceae bacterium | reverse complement strand
GGCGCCGCTGCGCTGACGATCGAGTGGGCGGTCGGGCGTGGCGTGCTCGCGCTGTGCGCCGAGGCGCTCGGCGCGATGGACAGCGCGAAGGAAGCGACACTCGAGTACTTGCGCACGCGCAAGCAATTCGGCGTGCCGATTGGCAGCTTCCAGGCATTGCAGCACCGCATGGCCGACCTGCTGCTCGAGATCGAGCAGGCACGCTCGGCGGTGATCAATGCCGCCGCCGCGCAAGACGCTGATCGCGTGTCGCGCGAACGCGCATTGTCTGCGGCGAAATTCACCATCGGGCGCATCGGCATCCGATGCGCTGAGGAATGTGTCCAACTGCACGGCGGCATCGGTATGACATGGGAACTGCCGCTGTCGCATTTTGCAAAGCGGCTGGTGATGATTGATCACCAGCTTGGCGACGAAGATCACCACCTTGCACGTTATATCGAACTCGGCCGCAGTACGCCGGCCATTGCAGGTTGAACCCGGGCCCTCGGGGGAAAACCATCATGGCATGCAGGTTCAAGCCCGGCTACCTTATGATGTCTGCTCGTAATCGCCCCGCCTTGCAGGAGCCGCCATGCCGTTGAGCCAGACTGCACATTTTCGTCACTGGCCACACGCGACGCCACGCAGCCTTTCGCTGCCGCGCACCAGTGTCTTCGACAACCTCGCGTCTTCGGCGGCTCGCTACCCGGACAAGTCAGCCATCATTTTTTATGACAGCGTGTTGAGCTACGCCGGGTTGAAGGCCGAGAGCGAGGTCCTCGCTGGGCATCTGCAAAGGGTCTGCGGCGTTGCTCGGGGCGACCGCGTGCTGCTGATGATGCAGAACAGCCCGCAATGGGTGGTCGCGTTCTTCGCGATCTTGCGCGCCGGGGCGGTCGTGGTGCCGGTCAACCCGATGAACCGCACCGACGAGTTGCAGCACTATGTCGATGATACCGGCGCGACCGCCGCGTTCGTCGCTCAGGACCTGCTGACGCAGTTGCTGCCGCTGCACCGCGTGCGCGCAGATGACGGGCTGCAACATCTGGTGGTCGCGACCTACAGTGACCACCTTACCGCCCCGACGGATCTGCATGTGCCCGAGTTCTTGGCAGCGTCACGCAACGTTCCTGTCGTCGCAGGAGTGGTCGCGTGGACCGATGCGCTTAGCGCAGCGCTGGAACCCGGGCTTCTGGCCACCGGCCCCGACGATCCCTGTGTGATGCCCTATACCTCCGGCACCACCGGTGTGCCTAAGGGTTGCGTGCACACGCACCACAGCGTGATGAGCACGCTGGTCGGCGGCGTGGTCTGGTTCAATCGCAACCAGGACTCGGTCTACCTGTCGCCGCTGCCTTTCTTCCATGTGACAGGTCTGTCGGGCAGCCTGAACGGTCCGTTGTATCTCGGCGCGACGATCGTCATCCTTGCCCGCTGGGACCGGGATGTCGCGGCGCGCTGCATCGAGCGTTACCGCGTCGATACATGGCAGTCGATCACCGCGATGATGGTGGACTTCCTGGCGAACCCCGAACTCGGTCGCTACGATCTGTCGAGCCTGAAGGTGACACGCGGCGGTGGCGCAGCAATGCCCGAGGCCGTCGCGCGCCGGCTGAAGGATCTGCTTGGCCTGGACTACGTCGAGGGCTACGGCATGTCCGAGACGATGGCTGCGACCCATATCAATCCGCCTCATCGCCCAAAGCCTCAATGCCTCGGTATACCGGTGTTCGACGTCGACGCACGCATCATTGACCCCGAGACGCTGCGTGAGCTGCCAAGTGGCGAAAGCGGCGAGGTTGTCCTTCATGGTCCGCAGGTGATGCAGGGCTACTGGAACAATCTGCAAGCCAGTGCTGCAGCCTTCGTCGAGCTCGACGGCAGGCGGTTTCTTCGAACGGGTGATCTGGCGCGGGTCGACGAGGACGGCTACTTCTTCATGACCGACCGGCTCAAGCGGATGATCAATGCATCCGGTTACAAGGTCTGGCCGGCTGAGGTCGAGGCGCTGATGTATCGCCATCCGGCAATCCAGGAAGCCTGCGTGATCTCCTCGCGCGACTCCAAGCGCGGCGAGACGGTCAAGGCGCTGGTTGTGCTGCGCCCCGGCAAGCAGGTCGACGAGGCCGACATTGCACTCTGGTGCCACGACCACATGGCCGCGTACAAGGCTCCGCGCATCGTGCAGATCGTGCCCTCGCTGTCGAAGTCCGCGACTGGCAAGGTGCTTTGGCGCGAACTGCAGGAAGCCGAGAATAACCAGCTACCGGCGGAGCCCGGCCGAAACCCATGACTAGCGAAATGCGGCAGACGTGAAATCCAACACGCCGGACCGACCCCAAAACCATCAACTACCCAACCAGAAGGAGACATGCAGATGATCAAACACGTCACCCGCCGCGCACTGATAGCCGGTTGCGGCCTTGCCGCTCTCGCCGTGCCGATGCTGGCGCACGCCGACACCTACCCGAGCAAGCCGATCACGCTGATCGTGCCGTGGCCGGCCGGCGGATCGACCGACCGTCACATGCGCACGCTTGCCGAAATTGCAGGCAAGCAGCTGGGCCAGAACATCATCGTCGACAACAAGCCGGGCGGTGGTGGAACGATCGGCCCGGGAACGATGTCTCGTACCGCGAAGCCCGATGGCTACACGATCGCGCAGTTCCCGATGGGAATGCTGCGCGTGCCACACATGCAGAAAACCGCGTGGCATCCGATCGACGATTTCAACTTCATCATCGGGGTCTCGGGTTACACCTTCGGTTTCACGGTACGCGCCGATTCGCCGTACAAGACTTTCAAGGAATACATCGAGGCGGCACGCAAGAACCCGGGCAAGATCGACTACGGCTCGACTGGCATTGGCACCAGCCCGCACCTGCTGATGGAGGAAATCGCCGACAACGCCAAGGTGGAGTTGAACCACGTGCCGTTCAAGGGCAATGCCGACATGCAACAGGCCCTGCTTGGCGGCCACGTGATGGCGCAGAGCGATGCAACCGGCTGGGACAAGTACGTCGATGGCGGCCAGATGCGCCTTCTGGTCACATTCGGCGAGGAGCGCACCAAGCGTTGGCCCGAGGTACCAACCGCCAAGGAACTCGGCTATGGCGTAGTCTCGCAGTCTCCGTACGGCCTCGTCGGCCCGAAAGGCATGGACCCGGCAATCATCAAGACACTACACGATGCTTTCCGCAAGGCGCTGGACGACCCCAAGCACCAGGAATTGATGGCACAACTGAACCAGGCCGTGTGGTATCGCAGCGGCCCGGAGTATGCGAAGTGGGCAACGGAGACCTTTGCGCGCGACAAGAAGTTGATCGAGAAGCTGGGTCTCGCGGCGAAGTAGCAGGCACGGGCGACAGACCCTGCGCGGGCTGTCTTGTGTCAGGCGATCGCGGTCGGACCGAGTAACGGTTCAGACCCACTGCCGCGACGAACAGGCGCTCTGCCAAGCAGGGGGATTTCCCGGCCCGCGATGCAGAGTTCTCACGGTGTCTGCCGCTTCGAATTTGACCTGCGTGGGCGGGAGCGACCCACTACTCCAGCACAACCCGCGGGAAGTACAGCGACACCACCCAGTTCGGCATGTCGACGATGGAGCTGATGCGCAGGTCGGCACAGACGCTGCACAACATGTAGGCGTCGATCGGCGCATAGCCGAAACGGTTGCTGAGCAGATCGATCATCTCGGACACGGCGGCGCGGGCTCCGGTCATCAAATCGGGGCCGATGCCGGTGGTAACCTCGTAGCCCTTGGTGTCGAAATGGTTTGACACCGGCCCCGGCGTCGTGAAGCGCGGCGACTTCAGGCGCGCACCCTTGATCAGTTCGAACTTCAGTGCCACGTCGATAGGGCTTTCAATGGCCGTGCCGCAGACCTCACCGTCGCCCTGCACGGCGTGGGTGTCGCCGACCGAGAAGATCGCGCCGTCGACCTCGACTGGCAAATACAACTCCACCCCCTCGGTGATGTCGCGGATGTCCATGTTCCCGCCCACGTTGCGCGGCGGGATGATGCTGTGCAGGCCCGCCGCAGCTGGCGCATTGCCGATCGTGCCGCACATCGGGCGCAGCGGCACGCGTCCACCCGGCCCGTACATGACCGAGGTAGCGCTGGTTGGATCGTAATTCCAGTGGTGCAGGTGCGCGTCGGGGAACTGATCGGTCAGCAGGCCGAAGCCTGGGATGTTGGCGGTCCAGCCCCAGCCGGAAGGCTTGAACGACAGCACCGTGACCTTGAGCGCATCGCCCGGCTGCGCGCCTTCGACGTAGACCGGCCCTGTGACCGGGTTGACGCGGCCCAGGTCGAGCTTGGCCAGGTCGTGTGCCTGCTGATATGGATGTACGCCTGCTCCAGGGCATCGATGAACCCCAGGGCCGCCGACCCGGCTTGCTGGTCCAGATAGTGCTTGATGGCTTCGTCGACA
>JBKJRR010000257.1:0-8465 GCA_046594635.1 Burkholderiaceae bacterium | reverse complement strand
GGTGAAGGTCACCGCCAATACCCCGGCCGGTGATACCTGAGCGGTCTGCAGCAACCACGCGATGCGCGTGGTCAGCACCCGTGTCTTGCCCGAACCGGCACCGGCCAGGATCAGTGCGTGTTCGGCCGGCAGGGTGACCGCGGCGCGCTGCTCAGGGTTGAGATGGTCCAGCAGTTTGCCGGCGGTATTTGTTTCAGTAACCATGGTCCAATTGTAGGAACCGCAACGGCCGCAATGATGCTGCTAAACTCAATCACCGGGCCCAAGCATATGTGGCCCGGTTTCGTTTTCTGCGTCCCGCGGGGGCACGAGTTCGACCGGGCTCCAATCCAAGCGCTCACCTGTTCCTCACAACAGCATCCTTACGCTTGGAGCCACCATGGAAATATTTGACTACGAGAACATTCTGCTGCTGCCGCGCAAATGCCGCGTGCAGAGCCGCTCGGAATGTGACGCCAGCACTGAACTGGGCGGCCGAAGCTTTCGCATACCGGTCGTTCCGGCCAATATGAAGACCGTCGTCGACGAGCGCATCTGCGTCTGGTTGGCACAGAACGGCTACTTCTATGTAATGCACCGTTTCGATCTGGACAACATCGCCTTCGTGAAGTCCATGAAGGCACAGGATTTGTACGCGTCAATCTCGCTGGGCGTGAAGAAGGCTGACTACGACACCGTCGACCAGTTCGTGGCCCTGGGCCTGACGCCCGAATACATCACGATCGACATCGCGCACGGTCACGCCGACAGCGTGAAAAACATGATCGAATGCCTCAAGGCGAAGTTGCCATCGGCCTTCGTCATTGCCGGCAACGTCGGCACACCCGAAGCCGTGATCGACCTGGAGAACTGGGGTGCCGATGCAACCAAGGTCGGCATCGGCCCGGGCAAGGTCTGCATTACCAAGCTCAAGACCGGTTTTGGCACCGGCGGTTGGCAGTTGTCGGCGCTCAAGTGGTGCGCCCGCGTTGCCACCAAACCCATCATTGCCGACGGTGGCATACGCGACCATGGCGACATCGCCAAGAGCATCCGTTTCGGTGCCAGCATGGTGATGATCGGCTCCATGCTCGCCGGCCATGAAGAAAGCCCGGGCCGGACGGTGGAGGCGGACGGTCGCCTGTTCAAGGAATACTACGGATCGGCCAGCGACTTCAACAAGGGCGAATACAAACACGTTGAAGGCAAACGCATCCTGGAACCCATCAAGGGAAAGCTGTCTGAAACCCTGGTGGAAATGGAGCAGGACATCCAGAGTTCCATCAGCTACGCCGGCGGGCGAAAGCTGATGGATATACGCAAGGTCAACTACGTCACGCTGGGTGGCGATAACGCCGGCGAACACCTGCTGATGTGACCGCGCTGGCGCGCCAACAACTGCGCCGCTGCGCACACTGCCAATTGTTATCCGACTCCGAGCAGTTCGCCGCACAGATGGCGTAACCGGCTATCGGGGTCAACCAGGCTGCTCAGCACACTGAAATGGTTCAGTCCGGGCAATACCTCGCACACCGGAACCGTCATGCGTCCCCAGGACTGCTGAATCAGCCGGTTCTGACGAATGAACTCTGCACTCTCGTCGCCACCACACACGCTGTAGAGCACCCCATGCGCCGGCCGCGGCATCCAGGCCGGGCTGGCCTTGACCGCATCTTCAGGCGTGAGGCACAAAGACGCCTGCAAAAACGGTGTACGGCGGATCGCCTCGAGCTCGTGCAGACCGGAAATCGACAGCGCGTTTTTGACCAGATCGTCAGGCAGATCAGCAGCCACCGCCTTCCACACACACGCCAACATCATGGCGGCCAGCTGTCCACCAGCGGAATGCCCGACCACGGTGATGCGCGTCGCATCCCCTCCGTATTGGGCAATGTTGCGCCAGGTCCAGACCAGTGCCTTGACCATCTGCAGCGCAATATGCGGCACCGTCACCGGATGTTTATCAGTGCCCGGGCACAAGGCGTAATTCAGTACCAGGACACAGGCGCCAGCGTCAGTGAATTCGGGCGCCACAAACGAGTGGTCGGACTTGTCGAGCGAACGCCAGTAACCACCGTGCAGAAACACCAGCACCGGCGCCTTGCCGACAGGCCCGTCGGCTTCGGCGCGCGGACGAAAGACATCGAGTGTCTCGCCCTCCCCCAGACCGTAGGGAATGTCCAGATGAGCGCCCGGCAACTGACGCGCCTCGATCGAGCCTGCCGTCCACGTCGAGATGTGATGCGCAAAATCAGGCACCAGCGCCCGGTTGTTGTACATAAGGTCATACCACTGCGGGTCGTGTCGTTCTGCCATGGATATCTCCCGTTCTGTGAGGTCGCCAAACGCGACCCTGGAATCCCCTGCGGATGGATCGCTCCGCACAATGGTAGCGTGCGGTGGCATGGGGGTCGGCAGCCTGGCATCCGATACCGAATCCACGACGACACGATCGCGTGCCCCAGGCGCAGGGATTGCCAACGGACACCCATCGTGGCTAGAATTATTTCTGGTTGGGGGGGTAGCTCAGCTGGGAGAGCGCTGCGTTCGCAATGCAGAGGTCGGGAGTTCGATCCTCCTCCTCTCCACCAACTATCAAGGGCAAAACGTGCTCTGACGTTTTGCGCACCCCGCTGGAGGCCATGGCTGGCGGGGGTTCCGGGGAAATGCGAATTCAGCCCAACCGGATCGTCCGGAGTCGGGTCGTGGTGGGGTTTTTGCAAGCATCAGGCCATCACGACCTGTGTGCGCACCTCCACCTTGAGCGCACGCTTGATGGCTGCAAAAACAGCTGATATGTTGCTCATGGTCGGGTTGCCAGACTGCGACAGCATCCGGTGCAGGCTTTTGGCCGGCTTGTGGATTTCCTCGGCCAGCGCCTCGAAACCCACGGTGGCATTGACGAGATCACGAAGAATCAGCTTGGCCGATTCCGGCTCCCCGTTGACGAACAGCGTGATGGCCTCATCCAGAAGAGCCTGCGCAAAAGCCGGATCGGTCTGCACGCGCGCGGCCACGGTTTCTTTGAAGTCACGGGTGAGTGCCATAGTCACTTTCCTTGTCTGGTTGATGTCTTGCGAAGCTTGTAGTCTTCCCACAGGCCCACCGCTCGGTCGATATCCTGCTGCTGGCGCCTATTGGTGCCACCGCCAATCAGAATGATGATTTTCAGACCGTCTTTCGCCAAGTAGATGCGCAGTCCTGGGCCCCTATCGATCTTGTATTCACCAATGCCACGGAACCACTCGACGTTGGACAAATTGCCCAGTTCCATCCGGCTCACGGCGACACGCACTTTGGCAGCGGCAACGGCGTCAAGCGAACTGAACCACTCTGCAAACGGGCTGTCGCCACCAGCCAAGAGTAGTTCTTTGATCTGGCAGCTCACAGAGGCAATGGTAACTTATAAGTTCCCATTGCGACAATTCATTGGCTTGGTGATCTGACGCGTAATGCTGCGGACGTTTGTCCGTCCGTTTCAGAGATTGCCGATTTCACATGGCGATGCTGAGGTCGGCGCCCGGCTCCCGCTTAATGTCACGACCGAGTGCGGATACGACTCCTAAGTGGTTGCACCCTGCTCCACCCCTGCTGCTCCGTCCATGTGAAGCGCCAACCTGCCCAAGCAGAGGGCGCCTATCACATGCCGCTGATCATGTCGCCGAACGAATGTTCGGCCTGGCGGTCCCGTTAATGGCGCATGTCGTAAAAGTTATGAACAGGAGCCACACGTGTCTACGTCCGGATTGAACATGTCGCGCCGCATCCGGCGCACCGCCTACACCGACAGGGTCGAGGCCGCGGGCGTGCGCGGCTTCTCGGTCGTCAACCACATGCTGCTGCCCAAGGCTTTTCAGCGCTCGGTCGAAGAGGACTACTGGCACCTGCGCGAACATGTGCAGATTTGGGATGTCTCCTGCCAGCGCCAGGTCCAGATCGAGGGGCCCGACGCCGCGCGGCTCGTGCAGTGGATGACGCCGCGCAATATCGGCAAGGCCAAGGTCGGCCAATGTCTGTATGTGCCGATCATCGACACCGACGCCGGCTTGATCAACGATCCGGTGCTGCTCAAGTTAGCCGAGGATAAATTCTGGTTGTCGATTGCCGATTCGGACGTCCTGTTGTATGCAAAGGGCTTGGCTATTGGTGCCGGCATGGATCTTCGAGTCGATGAGCCGGATGTCTCGCCCCTGGCTGTGCAGGGGCCCAGGGCCGAAGACTAGCTGGCGTCGCTGTTTGGTGAGGATATCCGCAACATCGGCTTCTTCCGCTTCGGTTGGTTCGACTTTCAGGGCACGCGGCAGCTGATTGCGCGTTCAGGCTATTCGCGCCAGGGCGGCTTCGAAATCTACCTTGATAACAGTGCAATGGGACCAGCACTATGGGATGCAGTCGTGGGCGCGGGACAACGGTTCAACATTGCTGCGGGCTGTCCCAACCTGATAGAGCGCATCGAAGGTGGACTGTTTTCCTACGGAAACGAGATGACGCGCGAGAATCATCCGTTGGAAATCGGCTTGGGGAAGTTCTGTGCGCTGGACGGCTCCATCGACTACATCGGGCCCGAGGCCTTGCAACGCATTGCGCGCGCCGGCGCGCAACGCGAGATCCGCGGCATCGTGTTTGACGGAGGGACATGTCCGCCCTGTGGCAAGCCCTGGCCGGTGATGGCCGGCGATACACAGATTGGCCAGATCACGTCGGCGGCATGGTCGCCGCGGCTTATACGCAACGTCGGGCTGTCCCTCATCGAGCGCGGATTCCAGCGGGCCGGTCAGTCGGTCACAGTGCACAGCTCGGAAGGGACGGCGCGCCCCGGCGAAGTGTCAGACCTGCCGTTCGATTGATGTGTCACGCGCTTTCGACCTTTATCGAGCCTCGTTGCAGATGACCGAGCGGCAACGCTGTCCTGTAACGCACTTGCTTGAGCGCAAAGCTTGAGCGAATTTTCTCGACCCCCGGTATCGGTGATAACTGTTCCAAAATGAAGCGCTCCAGGGCCGCCATGTCCGTTGCAGCGACGCGCAATAGGTAGTCGCTGTCGCACGATCTGCCTTGAGGCCCAGCAGTTACGGCGGGGTAAGCACTGCGGCCGACGTGCTATTCGAAGTACTCATGTCATAAGTCCGGACTCAGGTGAGCATCGGTGACAAGTCAGGATCTCCCTTGGCCATCGCGCGGCGATATGCGGGCCGCTCGCCGATGCGTTGCAGGTAGGCGCGGATGTTCGGATACGGCGCGAGATCGAGCGGCTGGAAGTGCCGCATCGTGGTGAGCGAGAACACGCTCATGATGTCGGCCGCCGTGAACTCGTGGCCCGCGAAGTAAGGAGCCTCGCCGAGCCGTGTCTCCACGAGCGCCATCAGCCGGTCGAGCCGACTCTTCACCGACACTTGCACCGGATTGTCCGCGGGCAGTTTGGCGCGGCTCACCAGCATGAGGCGTCCCATCCCCGGTTGCATGTTGCCATTAGAAAAATGGAACCAGTAAAGGAAGGTCGAATAGTCTGGATGCTCGGGACCGAGCTTGAGGCGGCCGCCGCCGTGCTTAACGATGATGTATTCGACGATCGCCGCCGACTCAGCCAGCAGCAGATCGCCATCCTGGACCAGGGGTGCCGCGCCCAAAGGATGTAGCGCCTTAAGCTCGGGCGGCGAGAGCATGGTGGCGGGGTCGCGAACGTAGTGCAGAAGCTCGTAGGGAATCCCCAGCTCTTCGCAGAGCCAAACGATGCGTTCGGATTGGGAACGGCCAAGGTGATGAATTTTGAGCATGAGTTTCATACGCTTGAAGGTTGCAGGATGCGCGCTCGTGGCCGCGCATGGCAGCCAAAAGGTAGCCCGTTCGACGGGCTGATCAGTATATGGTGCCCATGGACGTTCCAACACATCTGCGAACCCATCGGCGAGCATGTCGTCGCGAAACTTATCGAAGGCAACGCTGGGATCGGGCGTTGTCGACTCTCTGCACTGTTGCAATTTCGAAATGATGTAGGGGCCGAAGGATTTCGGAGCGAAGAAGTTGTCAACCGTATCGATTCAATTTGCTGCGCGATGGCGGTCTTCCAAAAGACCGCGTCACGGCAGGCCATTGGACGGATTGGCAGACAGGGACAGGTCGTGTGGCGGTGTAGGTGGCACAAATCTGTATGGCCGCGCCCTGCCCTGTCCTGCCGACAGCAGGGCAAAATCGATGGCCGATCAGTGGTGGTCAACATAAGCTGCGATTGCAGTCTTTCGACAGGCAAAGTCAATTCGCACGATTGGCTGTGAATCAACGCCAACGATCGGCGGCTTCCTGCAGTCCCGGCGGGGTGTATCGCGCTGCCCAAATTGCGGTGGCCAGTTCAAGGTCAATGAAGCCATCCGCGATTCGGGGCAATCAAACGCTTCCTCACGCATCTGGGACTGCAAGCGTGTGAGTAGTCCGTGCGCAAGCGCGCGGAGATCTTCAGCAGGGGGCGTGATCGCGGCCCGGCACGTCACGTCCTAAAGCCAAAAGGTGATGAGCACGTTATTTGCGCGGGCACCACTGCCCCAACGGCTTTGCTACTGCAGCTGCAGGCTGATCATCTTTGAAAAAGGTGAAGAACTCACAGCAAAGGAATCTACGCGTCAGACCAAGAATCGCTCCGCGAGCCGGCTCCAGAATGCGGCACCGATCGTAAGGTTGTCGTCGTGAAAGTCGTAGCGCGGATTGTGCAGACCGCGTCCACCCTCAGACGGACCATTGCCGATGCGGATCAGTGCGCCCGGGCAGGCCTGCAGCATGTAGGCAAAATCCTCGCTACCCATCATGCGCGGATGCTCGCGCTCCACCCGATCTGTACTGACGAGCTCGCTGGCCACCTCAGCCGCCAGGGCGACGGCTGCAGCGTCGTTCTCCAGCACAGGGTATCCCTCGACGTAGCGTATCTCGGCCTTGGCTCCGTAGCCTTCGGCCGTGGCGTTCACCAGGGCGATGACGCGTTCGCGCAGCAACGCCCGTACCGCCGCGCTGAACGAGCGCACGCTGATGCCGATCTCAGCTGTAGCAGGGATCACGTTGAGGGCGTCGCCTGAGCGCAGCCGCCCTACGGTGACCACAGCGGACTCGCCCGGGTCCACATTGCGCGACACCACTGTCTGCAGGGCCATCACGATGGCGGCAGCGGTCACCAGCGGGTCAACCGCCAAATGCGGTCGAGCCGCATGGCCGCCCACGCCGGTGACGGTGATGAAGACCCGGTCCCCCGCCGCGAGGAAGGGACCAGAGCGCATCAGAAAATCCCCTTGCGGGGCACCAGGATGGTTGTGCATGGCAAACACCCTGTCGCAGGGGAAACGCTCGAACAGGCCATCCGCCAACATGGCCTTGGCGCCACTGTCAAATCCACGTTCCTCCGCTGGCTGAAAGATCAGGTTCAAGGTGCCGCTGAATCTGCGTGTGGCCGCCAGGTGCCGGGCTGCGCCCAGCAGCATGATGGTGTGACCATCGTGTCCGCAGGCGTGCATGCAGCCGGGCACGGTGCTGGCATAGGGCAGACCGGTGTCCTCCTGGATTGGCAGGGCGTCCATGTCTGCGCGCAAGCCCAGGCGGCCGATGCCCTGTCCAACACGCAATTGCGCTACCAGTCCCGTCTGGCCGATGCCGCGCGTGACCTGGTAGCCCCATTGCGCCAACCTGGAAGCCACCATATCCGACGTCCGGTGCTCGGCGAAGGCCAGTTCAGGGTGGCGGTGGAGCTGGTGGCGCCATTCGGCCAGCTCCTCGCGCTGATGCGCCAGGTCTTTGATCCGCGTGAGTTCAGGTCGTTGTGGCCAATGCATCAGTTGGAGTCCATCTCGATCTTGTTGTCTTTGGCAACGCGTTGATAGAACTGGATCCGCTCTGCGATCTCCTTACGGTAGGCTGCTGGCGTGATGTCCTCGGGCACAATCATGCCCTTTTCAACCCAGAGGGTCTGGTTGTTGCGGTCGCTGACGATTTTACGCGTCTCCAGGTAGAGCTTGTTGATGATGGCCTCGGGCGTCTTCGCGGGTGCTGCCAGTCCATTCCACGATGTCATATTCAGGTCGGGCAGCTTGAGCTCGGCAAAGGTCGGCACCTCTGGTAGCTGCTGCGCGCGGGCAGGTGCCGCTACGGCCAGGGCGCGCAGCTTGCCACTTTGAATGTTGCCTAGGTTGGACGACAGGTTGTTCCACGTCAGCTGAACCTGGCTGCTCAGCAGGTCGTTGAGCGCTACGCCTGCTCCGCGGTACGGGATGTGCAGCATCGGAATATTGGCCAGATTCTTGAGTAGCTCCATGCTCAGATGCGCAACCGAACCCTTGCCTGCGCTGGCGTAATTGAGTGCAGTGGGGTTTGCCCGTGCATACTTCACCAAATCCTCGAAGCTTTTGATCGGGAGCGCCGCATTGATCACCAGCACGTTGGCCAAGCGGTTGATCAGGGTGATGGGCTCGAAGTCCTTGATCGCATCGTACGGCAGCTTGGGGTTCATTGCC
>JBKJRR010000183.1:0-4131 GCA_046594635.1 Burkholderiaceae bacterium | reverse complement strand
CGTCAGCAGGGTGAAGCTGTTGCTGGCGCCAAAGGTTTCGGCATGGGTGACAAGATAGGCCAACATCTTCTTGGTGTACTGACTGCCATCAACTGCAAGCAGGATTTTCATATCGTTGTGTCCCCATCGTGTGGTGATTGAAAAAGCGCCGCAACTTGTGCGCACGCCGCAACGCCGAGTCTAGTAGCCAAATGGCGTGGGTGATTGATGCTCCTCAAGAACTACACCGGCATTCCGACGGGCTTTCAGCGCGATCACACTGCGCGGTAAAAACGCCGCTTGCTCGCCCTTTCCAGCATACCCCAGCGGATTGGCCACCACCCGGCAACCCCGATGGACGTAGTCACTGGGTGCATGCAGATGACCGTGCAACCACAGGTCAACCTGTGGGAAAAGATCGTCGATGTTGTTGCAAAAGCCAGCCGTTCCCGGTGTCAGACCGTATCGCGGGTCGGCGCTGCGCAGACTGGGCGCGAAATGGGTTACGACCACGGTCGGCCCATCATGGGTCTGCGCCAGCGCCAAGCGCAGCCATTGCTGGCAAATCAGTCCCTGCTCGCGCAGTTGCTGCGCAAACATGGGTGCACCGGCGCGCAAACTGGTGTTCTTGCGCAAATAGTAATTCGCCGCACGAAACGCCTTTTCGCGCCCGCGCAACATGTCCGCCAGGCCCGCACCGGGGGCGCCAGCAGCAGTCGCCAAGGCGTCGAAATCCGTCCACAAGGTAGTGCCGACGAAACGGATGCCCGCGATCTGCACCACTTCTCGCTCCAGCCAAACCATGCCCAGTCGGGTGCAGGTCTCGCGCAGGCGCTCGTGGGCGACATCAAAATCCAGTCCGTCGTATTCGTGATTGCCCGGTAGAAACAGCACCGGCGTCGGCCAGCCATGCAACGGGGAAAACCGCGCGAGTCCGAAATCCGGATCGGCCAGTAGCGAGCCCTTCTGGTACGAACCGATATCACCAGCGAGCACCAGCAGATCTGCGCCAGGCGCCGGTTCCGGCACGAAATGCGGATGGCTCTCCAGGTGCAAGTCGGACAACAGCTGGATGTTCATACGCGCACTTGCCCGGTAAAAGGCGTCACCGACCGCTGTACCAGGTCGCGCAACCAGCGATGTGCGCTATCAGCGTCCTGCCGTACATGCCACACGGCGTCGACATGAACTGGCGGCACGTCCAGCGGCAGGGGGCGTGCCACCAGGGCACCGAGCAGACCTGCGCAGTCCAGGGAATGGCGCGGCAATACGGTCAGCAGATCAGAGTCCAATACCACGCGCGCAGCCGTGAAGAACTGGTTCAGTGTCAGCACGATCTGGCGCTTGCGCCCGCGGGCCAGCAGCGCTTCGTCGATGAACCCGAATGGCTCGCCACTGAAACTGACCAGCAGATGCCGGGCCGCGCAAAAGCGACTCAGTGTCAACGGACCGCTAGCCAAGGGATGGCCGGCGCGCATGACACAGACGTACTCGCTGTCGTAGAGCCTGCGATGCGCAAACGCCACCCCCTTGCCCACCTGCGCCTGTGCGCCAAGAGCGGCCTTCACCGCAGGAAAGTGACCGACGGCCAGATCAACCGCCTCATCGTCGAGCAGTTGACGCGGGTCGCGCGTGCTCAATGGCACAACGCGCAGCGATACCCCCGGCGCCTCGGCCGCGGCGATGTTCATCAGGCGCGGGACCAGTTCGACCACCGTCGCGTCTGCCATGGCCAACACGAAGGATTTGTCCGCATCTTGCGCAACAAAGCCGTCAGGTGCCAGCGCGTGTTGCAGCTGGCGCAGCGCGTCCCGCACCGAGGGCCAAAGAACCATGGCGCGCGGTGTCGGGGAAACCCCCTGCCCACTGCGCCGCACCAGTTCATCGCCCAGTGCAGCACGCAGGCGGCTCAGGGCATTGCTGATCGCGGGTTGGGTCAACGACAAGCTGCGCGCAGCGCGGGTCAAGCTGCGTTCGGCCATTACGGCATCGAAAACCCGCAGCAAATTGAGGTCTAGGGTCCGGAAATTGGGTGCGGCCTGGGGTGTCACGGCGCGTCAGTCATCATTGTCATGAATATCTTTTATCACAAATATAAAGTTGAATCACACTAGTGTTAACCCTAATATAGCAATGTGCAGCAGTTGATCTGCATGGAATAAGGAAACCCCCATGACCCTTTTTGTCACCCCTGATTTCCCACGCAAGCACGGTGGGTTGACGCGGATGCTCGATGGGCTGTCTACCCTGCAGTCTTTCGCCACCCGCATCCGCAGCGCCAAAGGCCTGGCCAGTGGTTTGGTTGCCGGCGGAGTCGCAGCGGCCATCGTCGTCGCCGACCAGATCGTCACCGCTTGGGCCGATGGGCACCTGCTGCTGGCCTGGATCGCCATGTGGGCCATCGTTTTCGCCTTGCTCGCCCTGTTTTCGGACACCATCCGCACCTGGCCGTCCCGCCTGAACGCCGACATCGACGCGCGTTTGCTGGCCTACAAGGAAGCCGCTGAGCAAGCCCGCACCTGGGCAGCAGCCAAGGCCGATCCACGCCTGATGGCGGATCTGCAACTGGCCAGGATGCGCGCCGACCAGGCCGCGCACGAACGAGGCGAAACACGACCCCATTGGCCGTTCGACTGACCACCGATTTTTAATCGCCCCGCGTCGGCGCGCTGTCTTCAACCCACTTGCGCTACTCCACGCCCTGATACGACAGGGCAGACTCGCAGGTCTGCCTTGCCAGCAAAAAAGCCACCGTCCCCAGCGGCTTTTTTCTGCTGTGCGGGTCCGTTGCGTCAGGCGCTCAGCCGACTTTCGAGACGGCTGCGGGTCTCCAGCAGTTGTGCGGGCAGATGGTGGGCCAGTTGCTGGAACAACTCGGAGTGCAGCTTCAGCTCAGCCGTCCATGCAGTGGTATCGATACCTGTCACGGTGGCGAATTGCTCCGGCGTGAAGCTCAAGCCCTCCCAATTGATCTCGTCGTAGGCCGGACTGATGCCCAATACATGGTCCATTCCCGGGCTGCGGCCTTCGATACGATCGATCATCCAGGTCAAGACACGCATGTTCTCGCCATAACCGGGCCAAACGAACTTGCCGTCGGCACCCTTGCGGAACCAGTTGGTGGTGTAGATACGCGGCAACTTGGCGCCGGATGCGGCCAGTTTCTCGCCCATCTGCAGCCAGTGCTGGAAATAGTCGCTCATGTTGTAGCCCATGAACGGCAGCATCGCGAACGGATCGCGCCGCACCACGCCCTGTTGTCCGGCAGCGGCAGCGGTGGTCTCCGAACCCATGGTCGCGGCCATATAGACACCTTCGACCCAGCTGCGCGCCTCGGTGACCAGCGGCACGGTGGTCGAGCGTCGCCCACCAAAAATGAACGCGTCTATCGCCACGCCTGCCGGGTCATCCCAGGCCGGATCCAGCGCCGGATTGTTGATCGCAGCCACCGTGAAGCGGGCGTTTGGATGGGCTGCCGGGCGACGCTTGCCGCCGGTGCCGTTGTCCAGCGCGATTTGCGGCGTCCAGTCCCTGCCCTGCCAGTCGATCAGGTGCTCGGGCAGCGTGCCGCTGTCCTCTTCCATGCCTTCCCACCATACGTCGCCGTCATCGGTCAGCGCCACGTTGGTGAAAATCACGTCGTGTTGAAGGCTGGCCATGCAGTTGGGGTTGGTGCGCATGCTGGTGCCTGGCGCCACACCGAAATAGCCGGCCTCCGGGTTGATCGCCAGCAGGCGACCATCGGCATCGGGCTTGATCCAGGCGATGTCGTCACCGATGGTCGTCACCTTCCAGCCACCGAACGCAGCAGGTGGCACCATCATCGAGAAGTTCGTCTTGCCACAGGCGCTGGGAAACGCCGCGGCCACATGGTATTTGCGGCCTTGCGGATTCGTCACGCCCAGAATGAGCATGTGCTCGGCCAACCAGCCCGTCGCCCCAGGTGTTTCCTGCGCCGCGGCGCGGCCCATGTTCGATGCAATCCGCAACGCAAAACACTTCTTGCCGAGCAAGGCATTGCCGCCATAACCCGAGCCGTAGGACCAGATCTCGCGCGTATTGGGGTAGTGCACGATGTACTTGGTTTTGTTGCACGGCCACGTCACATCGGCCTGACCTGGCTTCAGCGGTGCACCCACCGAATGCACACAT
>JBKJRR010000151.1:0-9983 GCA_046594635.1 Burkholderiaceae bacterium | reverse complement strand
TGTTGAACTTCAAGGATTACCGTGACTTTTGTGATTGAAAACTGGTGGTTGCTGCTGGTGGCTCTGGCCTCCGGCACCATGTTGTTCATGCCTGCGATGCGCGGCGCCACGGCCACTGGCATGAGCCCGGCGGCTGCGGTGCAGCTGATCAACCGGGAAAAGGCGGTGGTCATCGACGTCTGCGAGGCGGACGAGTACGCGGCAGGCCATCTGGGCAACGCCAAGAACATTCCGCTCGGCCAGCTCGAGGAAAAGTTGCCCTCGGCCGTCAAGAACAAGGCCTTGCCGCTGATCCTGGTCTGTCAGACCGGCGCGCGGTCCGGGCGGGCAGTTGCCATTGCCAAGAAGCTGGGCTATGAGCAAGCCCAGAACCTTTCCGGTGGCCTGCGCGCATGGCGCTCGGCCGATCTGCCGGTCGTAAAGACCTGAGCATTGCACCCGCAGCCCGCGGCCGCCGCAACGGTGGCGTCCACGGCTGAACCGCACGCGCCCTCGTTTTCAACCATGAACAGTGAATCCCGCACCATGCAGACCGTCAAGATGTATTCCACCGCCACCTGTCCCTATTGCATTCGAGCCAAGCAGTTGCTGCGTGAGCGCGGTGTCGAGCAGATCGAGGAAATCCGGGTCGATCTGGACCACAGCCAGCGTGGCCACATGATGGAAATCACCGGCCAGCGCACAGTGCCGCAAATTTTCATCGGCCAGACCCATGTTGGCGGTTGCGATGATCTGGTGGCGCTGGACCAGCGCGGTGGCCTCGTGCCCATGCTTGCTGGCGCGTGAGCCGGCTGAACCGGTATTGCAACTGAGATAATCCCGCACCGCGCGAGACCCCCTGCGCGTCCTCCAACCTGAAAGAGATCCCATGGCCGAAGAAACTACCCCCACCTTCCAGATTCAGCGCATCTATCTCAAGGAGTCGTCGCTGGAGCAGCCGAATTCTCCCGCCATCCTGCTCGAGCAGACGCAGCCGTCGGTCGATATCCAGTTGGGCGTCGAAGCCAATAACGCGGCAGACGGCGTGTACGAAATCTGCGTCACGGCGACGGTGCACACCAAAATCGAGGAGCGCACCGTGTTCCTGGTCGAGGTAAAGCAGGCCGGTATTTTCGAGATCCGCAACATCGAGCAGGAACAGATGAGCCAGATCATGGGCATTGCCTGCCCACAGATCGTCTATCCGTACCTGCGTGCCAACGTGTCCGACCTGATCCAGCGCAGCGGCTTTCCGCCGGTGCATCTGTCCGAGATCAACTTTCAGGCCATGTACGAGCAACAGCGTGCCCAGCAGGCCGGCGCCGCTGGCGTTGCCGGCGCGGTAACCCAGTAACACGCTGTCCGTAGCGGGCGATTCGGGGCCGCCATGCACGTAGCCATCATTGGCGCTGGTGCCTGGGGCACAGCTCTGGCCGTGCGTGCGGCCGAGCAGCCGCAGACTTCCCTTGCCGTGAGCCTGTGGGCGAGAGACGCCGCGCAGCTCGATGCCATGCGGCGCGATCGGGTCAATCAGCGCTACCTGCCAGGGGTCGAATTGCCGCAGTCGCTTGCCCTGCAGCACTGGCCCGATTCGGGTATTTCGACGTCAAATCCCGGTTTGTTGTCCTTGGGATCGGCGTCCCTGATCGTGATCGCCAGTCCGATGGCGGCACTGCGGACCATGCTGGAGTCGCTGCGTGGCTGCGTGGTCCCTGTGGCCTGGTTGTGCAAGGGCTTCGAGCAGGTCAGATCGGACCATGGCGGGCCCGCGCCCGTGGGTCTGATGGCGCACGAAGTCCAGGCGCAAGTGGCGCCTGACTTGCATGCCGGCGTACTCAGCGGCCCCAGTTTTGCCCAGGAGGTGGCCCAGGGCCAACCGGCAGCGCTTGTCGCCGCCAGCGTTGATGCCGGTGTGCGCGCGGCACTGGTGCAGGCTTTCCATGGGCCATCACTGCGCATCTATGCCAGCGACGACAGGGTGGGTGTCGAGGTCGGCGGCGCCGTGAAAAACGTGTTGGCGATTGCCACCGGCTTGTGTGATGGCCTGCAACTGGGCCTGAACGCCCGCGCCGCACTGATCACCCGGGGCTTGCATGAAATGACCCGCTTTGGCGTGGCACTGGGGGCCCGAGCGGAAACTTTCATGGGCCTGAGTGGCCTGGGCGACCTGGTCCTGACCGCCACAGGCGACCTCTCGCGCAATCGGCGCGTTGGTTTGGCGCTGGCCAACGGCAAAACGCTGGCGCAGGCTGTGCAGGCGCTCGGGCATGTGGCCGAAGGTGTCTATTGTGCGCGCACTGTGGTGCAACGGGCCCAGTCGCTGGGCGTGGAAATGCCCATTGCTGCGGCGGTGGACGCCTTGCTCGAGGGCCGCATCGGTCCGGTGCAGGCGGTGGCCGCGCTGATGGCGCGCGAGGCCCGGGACGAGGTCTGAGCCTGTGCTCCGCGGGATCAGGCGGCGTCTGTGTTCGACGTGCTGTAGGCCAGTCGTACGTAGATGGGCGCGAACGATTCGGCCTGCGTGATGTCGATCAGGTTTTCCTTGGCCAGTTCAAGCAATGCGATGAAGGTCACCACCAGCACCTGTGATCCCTGGGTCGGATCAAACAGGTTCTCGAACTCGACGAAACGTTGCCCGCGCAAATGCCGCAAGACGATACCCATGTGTTCGCGCACCGATAACTGCTCGCGCGAGATGTGGTGGTGTTGCACAAGCTTGGCGCGACGCAGGATATCGCGCCAGGCTTCCTGCAGATCGGACAGTTCGACATCGGGAAAGCGCGGCTGCAGCGATTGCTCGACCGCGATCTGTACGCGCAGGAAGTCGCGTCCCAGCACGGGAGCCGTTTGCAGAGCCGCAGCTGCCAGTTTGATGCGTTCGTATTCGAGCAGGCGCCGCACGAGTTCGGCGCGGGGGTCCTCGGCTTCCTCACCTGCGGCCACCTTGCGAGGCGGCAGCAGCATGCGGGACTTGATCTCGATCAGCATCGCCGCCATCAGCAGGTATTCGGCGGCGAGTTCCAGATTGCGCCCCCGGATTTCGTCGACGTAGGCCAGGTATTGGCGCGTCACCCCGGCCATCGGAATGTCCAGGATATTGAAGTTCTGCCTGCGGATCAGATACAGCAACAGGTCCAGCGGACCTTCGAACGCCTCGAGGAACACCTCCAGCGCGTCGGGCGGTATGTAGAGATCCTGGGGTATGGCGAACAGGGGCTCGCCATACAGCCGCGCCAGGGCGACCTGGTCGACGACATCGGGCATGTCGCCCAGAGGGGCCGACCGGGGCGTCAGCGAGGTAGCTGCAGCCATGGCCTCAGGCGGGCCGCGTCATGCGGTCACTTCGTGTCTGTCTGGTAAACGTAGGGCTTTTGTGGCACCTCGGCCTGGCGAAAACCACGCCAGCTGATGCGGTCGAGCAACTTGTCCCACAGCAATTCCCGGCCCTGGCGCTGCTGCGCCTCGAGTTCGGGCTTCTCGACCTTGAGTCGATGAATGAACTGGGTGGTGTCGGACTCGTAATCCGGGCGGCGAAATATGGACATAGACTTGGACCCTCGAAGGCCGGAATTTTACAGGGGTAGGCATGCTGGGGTCGAATTTGCGGTGGGTCGTGGTGTGTTTGTCGCTGGCGCTGTCGGCCTGCGACGTGCAGAACATTCGGGAACTTGAAGAAGGATTGTCGACTGAGGCCGATGTACGGGCGCGTTTTGGCGAACCTGAGAACATCTGGGACGCACCGGGTGGTGCGCGTACGCTGGAATACAACCGCCAGCCCAGCGGTCACCAGAATTACATGATCACGATCGGTGTGGACGGCAAGATGAGTGCCTTGCGCCAGGTTTTGACACCGACCAATTTCGCCAAGGTGGTACCCGGCATGATGATGGAGGATGTGCGCCGCATGCTGGGCAAACCCATGCGTGTCAGCCGATTCGAACTCAAGCGCCAGACCCATTACGACTGGCGCTACCACGATGGTCCCAACAGCAGTGACGCCCGGATCTTCACGGTGGTGTTTGATAACGACCTTCGGGTGTCGTCCACCGGTACGGTGTCTGACCCCGATCAGGATCGCAGCGAACGCCGTTGACACCCGGGTCGGCTGTGTGGAGCGCGCCGCAACGAGCGCGCCACGATAGCATTGCGGACTCTGCCAACGCGGTTTTTGCACACGGGTCGCCATGATCCTTTACGATGGCAGATGTCGGGTGCGGTCTGATCCCGGTTGTGGCACCGGTGAGTGTCCGCTGGATCCGCACCTGCAAAGTCTCGCCCATGGATAGATTCAACATGCCCGCTCATCCCGCCCCAGGCATCCCGGCATGCCTGTGTGGGAGATGGGGCGGGCGTCGCACAGGGGCCATGCATGCGCGCAGTCGTTGACGCGGCGCAGGGGCCGGGGCGGATGACGTTGGTGGCGTGGTTGCTCGTGGTATCACTGGGACATCTGGCGATTGCCTCTGTCGGGGCCTGGGGTTGGAGCGATCCGGTTCCATGGATGGTTGTCCTCGGTTTCGCCGGTATGGCGGGCAATCTGGCCATGGTCTGGATTGTGCGAGGCCTGACCAGCCGACAGGGCCGGCAGGACGTGGCTTCGGGTAATGTGCATCAGTTGACCCAGGAACTGGAATCGGCCCGCCATCGGATGCGGGCCAGCGAAACACGTCTGCGCGAAGTGATTGACGCGATGCCCGCCGGCGTGGCGATTTATGACAACCAGGATCGACTGTTGAGCTACAACCAGGAAGTCGCGCGTCAGTATCCGTACAACTCTGGAGAAGACGTGATCGGCCAGAGCTATGAGGCGTTGATGCGCCGGGCGCTGGCGCAAGGGCGAGTGGCCGAAGCGGTGGGGCAGGAGGAGCAATGGCTGGCATTGCGCATGGCCGGTCGCGGGTCTTTGCAAACGCCCATGTTGCGCCATACCGATGACGGCCAGTGGGTGCATTCCTACGAGATCCGTACGCCGTCTGGCTACCTGGTGATGTCGCGGCTGGACATGACCCCGATGGTCGAGAAAGGGCTGGCGCTTGAGCGGGCCAATGAGCAGTTGCTGCGCTTGTCCACCACCGACGGGCTGACCGGAATTGCCAATCGCCGCTTGTTCGACCAGATGCTGCAGACCGAATGGCAGCGTTGTGCGCGCAATCGCAGCAATCTGGCCTTGTTGATGATCGATATCGACCACTTCAAGCTTTACAACGACCAGTATGGCCACCAGACTGGTGACGAATGTCTGCGCCAGGTCGCCCGTATCCTGGTGATGTGCGCCAAACGCTCAGGTGAACTGGTTGCGCGCTACGGTGGCGAGGAATTCGCCATTCTGCTGCCGGCCACCAATGGGCAGGAGGCGATGGCGGTGGCACAGCGTTGCATCCAGGAGCTCTCTGTGGCCCGGATTCCGAATATCGATTCTCCAGTGTCCCCGTGGCTGACCATCAGCGTGGGTGTCGCCAGCGTGGCGGCTTCGCCAGCGGAGAACCGGGCAACGCTGGTGATGCAGGCAGACAGTGCCATGTATTGCGCCAAGAAGTCCGGGCGCGCGCGCGCCGAACACTACGATCCGGAAATGGTCAGCGCACTCGCAACCCGACCTGCGCCCCTGTGAAGGGTTCAAGAATGTAGATTCCCGGCATGCCTTTTTCGTCCGCATGGCTGGCGGCTAGCACCATGCCTTCACTGATACCGAATTTCATCTTGCGCGGCGCCAGATTGGCGACCACTACTGTCAACTTGCCGATCAGTTGTGCGGGCTGGTAGGCGCTGGCAATCCCCGAAAACACATTGCGCGTGTGGCCTTCGCCGACGTCAAGCGTCAGGCGCAGCAGTTTGGTCGAGCCCTCAACCGCCTCGCAGTGGAGGATCTTCGCGATACGCAGATCGACCTTGGCGAAGTCGTCGATGCCAATGGTTTCCGCAATGAATTCGCCGCCCGGGACGGTGGCGGCGATCACCGGTGCGGGAGGTGGCTCGAACAAAGCTTCCAACTGCTTGATATCGACCCTTTGCATCAGGTGCTGATAGGGCGCAATCGCATGGCCTTCGCCCAAGGGCTGGTCCGCATCCGTCCACCGGGCGCAGTCGGCATTGAGAAACTGCTCGACCTGCAGGGACAGCGCAGGCAGAATCGGCGTCAGGTAGACGGTCAGTATGCGGAACGCCTCCAGCGTTGCGCTGCAGACCTGGTGCAATGTCTGCATGTGGGCGGTTGCCGCTTCGGGCTCGGCAGCAGCTTTTTTGGCCAGTCCCCAGGGCTGCTGCTCGTTCCAGTAGCCGTTGACGACGTCGGCCAGGCGCATCACTTCGATGACGGCCTGCAGGTAGTTCCGATCCTCATAACGTTTTTGCAGCACAGCCGACGACACGCGTACCTGGGCCACGAGTTGCGCGTGCGTGTTCTCGGGGGAGGTTCCGGCGACATTGGTCAACTTGCCATCGAAATGTTTGTGCACGAATCCGGCGGCTCGGCTCGCGATGTTGACGAACTTGCCGATCAGGTCGGAGTTCACGCGCAGCATGAAATCTTCGGCGTTGAAGTCAATGTCCTCGTTGCGCCCGCTCAGCTTGGCCGCCAGGTAATAACGCAGCCACTGCGGATTCATGTCCAGGCCCAGATACTTGAGCGGGTCCAGTCCGGTGCCGCGACTCTTGCTCATCTTCTCGCCGTTGTTCACCGTCAGGAAGCCGTGAACGAAGATGTTGTCTGGCGTTTTGCGGCCGCTGAAATGCAGTGTGGCCGGCCAGAACAGCGTGTGGAAAGTGACGATGTCCTTGCCGATGAAGTGGTACTGTTCGAGTGCAGGATCAGCCATGTAGGCTTCGTAGTCCTGCCCGCGTTTGACGAGCAGGTTCTTCAGCGAGGCCAGGTAACCGATGGGCGCGTCCAGCCAGACATAGAAATACTTGCCCGGTGCGTCCGGAATCTCGATGCCGAAATACGGCGCATCGCGGCTGATGTCCCAGTCACCCAGGCCCTCGCTGGTGCTGCCGTCCGGGTTCTTGCGCACGCTGAACCATTCCTTGACCTTGTTTGCCACCTCCGGCTGCAGTCGACCATCCTGCGTCCAGCGCTGCAGGAATTCCACGCAGCGTGGATCGGACAACTTGAAGAAGAAATGCTCGGAGCTCCTGAGCACCGGCGTTGCGCCGGACAACGCTGAATAGGGTGCGATCAGGTCGGTTGGTGCATACACCGCACCGCAGACTTCGCAGTTATCACCGTACTGGTCCTTGGCATGGCAACGTGGGCACTCGCCCTTGATGAAGCGATCGGGCAGGAACATGTTCTTCTCGGGGTCGAAGAACTGTTCGATGGTGCGTGTTTCGATCAGCGATCCGTCGGCGTGGTCTCGCAGATCGCGGTAGATCTGCTGCGCCAGCGCATGGTTTTCCGGCGCATCGGTCGAATGCCAGTTGTCAAAGGCAATGTGAAAACCATCCAGATAAGGCTTGCGACCAGACGCGATGTCGGCCACGAACTGCTGGGGTGTCTTGCCTGCCTTCTCGGCCGCGATCATGATCGGCGCTCCGTGGGCGTCGTCGGCGCAGACGAAGTTCACCGCGTGGCCCTGCATGCGCTGATGCCGTACCCAGATGTCGGCCTGGATGTATTCCATGATGTGGCCGATATGGAACTTGCCGTTGGCGTAGGGCAGGGCAGTGGTGACGAATAGTTGGCGGGGCATCGGGATCCATCAGGAAAGGCGGGGCCGCAGGCAGCGGCGGGAGCGACCGATTTTAGTCGGCCGCTGCTGTCGGAACCAGGCTCAGCGCAGCCGCAGAGGGTCGCGCCGACGCTCCACGAAATTTGCAGCGGCGCTGTCGGACGGTATGGCGCAGGGGTCGGTCCAGCCAAAAAAGCGGCAGATTTCGTCCCGCTGGCGCTCGGCGTCGGCCCGACCCAGCGCCATCAGCTCGCAGGTGTAGTTCGACTCGAACAACAGGTAACTGGCCAGCGCCGCGCCCTGGAAGTCGGTCTTGTCCGATGTGACACCGAAGCCGCCGAGCAGGGCGCGCACCGGCCGCGGCAGGTCGCTCACATGCTGCGCGGCGATGGCGTCGATGCGTTGCGATGGCGAGATCACCAGCAGGTCGATCGGACGCAAACCACTCTGGCCACGCGCCTGCGGCGGAACCAGGCCGATGGTGTGATTGATGCGTCGCACCCGTTCGACATCCACCGCCAGTGCATCCAGAAAGATGTTGGACATGGCATGGCCGGCAATCTGGGCCAGCGTGGGATAGTTCGGCGCCGGGGCCAGACGCCGATCGGTCTTGGGTTCGTGCATGCGGCCGGCGCCGACCACCAGGATGCGCTCGGCCCCCAGGTGAATGGCGGCAGCCACGGGTGCCGATTGGCGCATGGAGCCGTCTCCGAAGTATTCGGGAATGCCGTTGACCGGTAGCGCCTTGGCCGGAAAAACGAACGGTATGGCGGAAGACGCCAGCAAATGCTGGTAGGAGATGGCGTCGCGCACGCCGAAACGTTGCGAACGTGTCCAGGCCTCAATGTCGGCCGCGCCGTCGAAGAATGTCGTGTGCTCGCCGGTGGTGTAGCTTGACGCCGTGACCGCCAGCGCATGCAAATGCCCTTGCGCGATGTTTTGCGCCACCTGCTCCAGCGGAATCGTGGCCTGGAGCAGATCCAGCAGTGGCGAGTTGTCGAGCAGCGAACGCGGCTTGAGCTTGCGCCAGCGCGCCAGTACCCAGCCCACCGACATCAGCGTAAGCCAGCTGGCACCTGTGCGCAACACGCCGATCGAGTCGGCGCGATAGACCTGTCCGGCCTCGAAGTTCTTCCAGACCTGCACCAGTTGCCTTACCGAGCCATCGAAGTCATGGGATCCGCTTGCCAGCGCCGCGGCATTGATGGCGCCGGCAGAGGTGCCGGTGATGATCGGAAACGGGTTGGATTGCTGGTGTGCCGAGCAGGCCAGGCGGATGTCCGCGATGGTTTCGAGCACCCCGACCTGGTAGGCGGCACGGGCGCCACCGCCGGTGAGCAGAAGTCCTGTTCTGGTTCGCGCGGGGACGGTGCTTGTCATGAAATGATTATGGATTGACCCCAGCTTCGGATACTGCCCCGGCGTTCGCTAGACTACTGGGCTCGACACGACATTATTGATGGAGCAAGGCATGGCGATCAAGGAACAGGTTTTGATGGAAGCACTCGGGGCCGTCATCGATCCCAATACCGGGCAGGATTTCGTTTCTACGCGCGCGCTCAAGAACCTGACCATCACGGATGGCGATGTGGCATTTGACGTGGAGATCGGTTATCCGTGCAAGAGCCAGATTCCCGGCTTTCGCAAGGCACTGGTCGCAGCTGCCAAAACGGTGGCCGGTGTCGACAACGTGTCGGTGAATATCCGCATGAAGATCATCCCGCATGCGGTGCAACGCGGCGTGCAGCTGATGCCCAACGTCAAGAACATTGTCGCCGTGGCCTCGGGCAAGGGCGGGGTGGGCAAGAGCACGACGGCCGCCAATCTGGCGCTGGCATTGGCGGCCGAAGGTGCGTCGGTTGGCATCCTGGACGCGGACATCTATGGCCCCAGCATTCCGATGATGCTGGGCGTCAGCGGCAAACCGGAGTCCGACGATGGCAAGACCATGGACCCGCTGGAGAACTACGGCGTTCAGGTGATGTCGATCGGTTTCCTGGTGGCGCAGGACGAAGCCATGATCTGGCGCGGGCCGATGGCGACGCAGGCGCTCGAACAATTGCTGCGCCAGACCAATTGGCGCGATCTCGATTACCTGATCGTCGACATGCCACCGGGCACCGGCGATATTCAATTGACCTTGTCACAGCGCGTGCCGTTGACCGGCGCGGTGATCGTCACCACCCCGCAGGACATCGCGCTGCTGGATGCGCGCAAGGGCCTGAAGATGTTCGAGAAGGTCGGCATACCGATATTGGGCATCGTCGAAAACATGAGCACGCATATGTGCAGCAACTGCGGCCATGCCGAAGCCATTTTCGGCGTGGGCGGCGGAGA
>JBKJRR010000482.1:0-8351 GCA_046594635.1 Burkholderiaceae bacterium | reverse complement strand
ATCACGCGCCAGGCCGGCGCTTTGCCGCGCTTCGCCAAGCAGATGGCCGACAACGCGCTGCGCCACCGGGTGCCGTTGAACTGGCGCGGGGCGATCGATACCGAGACGGTGGACGGTCGCGAGATGGTCGACCTCAAGCATCACGGTACCGCCGTGTTTGTGGATGTATCGCGCATCTACGCGTTGGCACTGGGTGTGGCACAGACCGGTACGCGCGAGCGCATCGAGGCAATCGGGCCCTTGCTGAACATGAACAGCCAGGACAGCGAAGCCTGGATCGCCGCGTTCGAGTACCTGCAGATGTTGCGCCTGCAGGTGCAGATGAGCGACACGCCACTCGAGCATGCCAACCAGGTTGCGCTTGATGCACTCAACCACATCGACCGGCATATTCTCAAGGAGAGCTTTCGTACAGCACGCCGCGTGCTTGGCAATATCGGGCGCGATTACCCGTCGTGATCAGCTGCGCTTGCGGTACAGAAAATAGGTGTCGGCCGGCATGTCGGTGGCGCCGATGTCGGCCAAAGCAATGGACTCCAGCGCCGGGTCTTCCATGGGCTGATCCCCCACCAGGCAGCCACCGGGCGCCAGCGCGCGTACGAACATTGGTGCAAGCCAGCGGCCCAGGGCACGGCTTTCTGTGACGCTGCCGTTGCCGATGTCGGCATGGATCACCGCCACGCTGGCGGCACTTCGCTCGATCTCGGCAGGAATGGTGGTGCGGAAATCGCCCAGGCGCACCATGTCGTCCGGTGGAATGCAGTCCGGATGGGCCAGCACCTGGCGGTCGAACACGATCACGTCATGGCCGCAGAACCGGTCACGCAAATGGTCGTAGGTGCGACCATTGCCAAGTCCCACTTCCCAGACCGGCCCCTGCATCCCGGCCGTGCGCTGCGCAGCCGCATCAATGCAGCTGCGTTGCCCCACCACCCGCGCGATGAAACGCTCCAGGCGTGTCTTGCCACCCTTTTTCATGAAGTTCCTTGTCGTTTGCCTGCCGCACCTGGCCCCGCCCGCCCGGGCACAGCTTGATCACAGACGCGGCCCACAGGATAACCTCTGGCTGACGGCGTGCCCACCCCCGGCACACTGCATACATGGCGGGCGGGATCAAACTTCGGCTACCCTAGAGCCTGGGGGCAGGCTCGCACACGACGCGCCCGACAGGCGTCGGCCAATCCCCGCCCATCCACAGGTCGCACAGGATCGAACCATGAAACGATGTCTTGCCGTGTTGTCGACGTTGCTCGCGCTGGGCCTGCTGCCCGCCGCCCGGGCCGATATGGAATTGCCGACGCCCGACGGTCGCAAGGTGTTGCTCAAGGATGACGGAAGCTGGCGCTATGTAGACGCCAAGGGCGCCAGCCCAGATGGCAAGGACACAAAATTCGAGCAGGCCAGCCTGCAGTTGGAAGGCCGAACCCCGTTCGGACCCAACTGCCGCGTCACGCTGAAAATGACCAACACGCTGCCCTATGAAATCGTGCAGCTTGTGCCCTATTTTTCCGCCTACCGCGCCAACGGCGTGATGCACCAGTCGCTGGGACTGGGCTTTCAGAATTTGCGACCGACCGACAGCAAGACACGGGTGGTCGAATTCATCGGCATCGCGTGTGATGACATCGCGCGGATCCAGGTGGTGGGTGGGGACCGCTGCGAAATGGGCGAACTGAGCAAGTTCACACCCGACAAGGGTGTGTGCCTGGCGCGCATCCGGGTGGAGCCCGGCAACACGCTGACATTCGAAAAATAGTCAGTGTCCCGCCATTGGCGCGAGCCCCTTGCGAACGGCCGCGCGTTTGGCCAGTTCAATCTTGGCAATCGCGTTGCGATGCACCTCGTCCGGGCCATCGACCAGGCGCACGGTGCGCTGATGGGCATAAGCCTCGGCCAGCCAGAAATCCTGGCTCACACCCGCCGCGCCATGGGCCTGAATCGCCCAGTCCACCACCTTGCACGACATGTTCGGAGCGACCACCTTGATCATCGCGATCTCGGCGCGGGCCTGCTTGTTGCCCACCGTGTCCATCATGTGCGCCGCATTGAGCGTGAGCAGACGCGCCTGGTCGATCATGCAGCGCGATTCGGCGATACGCTCGTGCCAGACCGACTGCTCAGCCAGCGGCTTGCCGAATGCGATACGCGTCTGCAGCCGGTCGACCATCATCTCGAGCGCGCGCTCAGCCGCACCGATGGAACGCATGCAATGGTGGATACGTCCCGGGCCCAGGCGGCCCTGTGCGATCTCGAAGCCGCGCCCTTCACCGAGCAGGATATTGCCCACCGGCACCCGCACGTTGTCGAGCACCACCTCCATGTGGCCGTGTGGCGCATCGTCGTAACCGAACACGCTCAAGGGGCGCAAGACCGTGACGCCGGCCGTATCACGCGGCACCAGCACCATCGACTGCTGGGCATGGCGCGGGCCATCCGGGTCGGTCTTGCCCATGACGATGAAAATCGCGCAGCGCGGATTGCCAGCGCCGGATGAAAACCATTTGCGCCCGTTGATGACATAGTCGTCCCCGTCACGCACGATGCTGCACTGGATGTTGGTGGCGTCCGACGAGGCCACCGCCGGCTCGGTCATCAGAAATGCCGAGCGGATCTCGCCGGCGAGCAGCGGCTCCAGCCAACGCTGCTTGTGCGCGTCGGTGGCGTAACGCTCCAGTGTCTCCATGTTGCCGGTGTCCGGCGCCGAACAATTGAACACTTCCCCCGACCACGACACGCGCCCCATCAGCTCGCACAAGGGCGCGTAGTCAAGGTTGGAGATGCCGCCTTGACCCTTGTAGGGATGGGGCAGAAACATGTTCCACAATTTCGCCGCCTGCGCCTTGACCTTGAGCTCCGCGATCAGCGCAAGCGGCTGCCACGGATTACCGGCCCGACGCAACTCGGCCAGTTCGGTGTGGAAACGTACCTCATTGGGATAGATATGCTGGTCGAAAAACGCACCCATGCGTTCGAGCAACTCACGGGTCTTGGCGGATTGGCTTGAGATCACGGGTAGTCCTTTCGTTTGCCTGATTCCAACACGAATCAACCACCCGGGCCGTCGCCTGTGCGACGCGCTCAAGCCGCGTCGGGTACCACCGCCCACCCTACGCCAGATGGCCCAGCGGCAGCGCCGTTTTGTAGCGCACCTGCTTGAGCGCAAAACTCGAGCGGATTTTCTCCACACCCGGAATCGGCGAAAGTTGCTCGAGGATGAAGCGCTCGAGCGCGGCCATGTCGGTGATCGCCACGCGCAACAGGTAGTCGCTGTCGCCTGTCATCAGGTAACACTCCATGACTTCTTCGTGGCGGGCAATCTCGGCTTCGAACTCGGCCAATGTAGCCTTGTTCTGGGTCTTCAGGCTGATCGAGATGAACACCGTCAGGCCCAGACTCAGCGCTGCGGCACTGGCCAGCGTCACATAACGCTGGATCACGCCCGACTGCTCGAGCAGCTTCACCCGGGCCAGGCAGGGCGACGGCGACAAACCGATGCGGCGTGCCAGCTCGGTGTTGGTCAACGCGCCGTCACGCTGGAGTTCATCGAGAATGCGCAAGTCACTTCGATCGAGCTTCATATCTATTTCCCTCACGTATCGCAGCATTTTCTGCTGAATTTAATACGACGATCGACCCATTTTGGCAGCACATGCCGCGCATGGAAGCATAAAGTGTCATTTGCCATGAATACCATCACCCTCCCCATTTCCAGTGCGGACGCCGCAGCCGCAGACAGCACCGAAATTGCCGAATGGCGCGACGCTTTTCTGTCGCTGGTTGCCGCCGAAGGCCCCGCACGTGCGCGCGCCATCCTCGATGAACTGGCCGGCCTGGCACGTTCCCAAGGCATCGGTTGGCAACCCGATCTCAATACCCCGTATGTCAATACCATCGCGGTGCAGGACCAGCCGGATTTCCCGGGTGACCTGGCCATCGAGGAGCGCCTGGGCTCACTGATCCGCTGGAATGCGCTGGCGATGGTGGTACGCGCCAACCAGGCATATGGCGAACTCGGCGGCCATGTTGCTAGTTATGCCAGCGCTGCTGACCTGTTCGAGTGCGGCTTCAACCACTTCTTCCATGCGCGTTGCCCGACCCACGGCGGCGACCTGGTGTTCTTCCAGCCCCATAGCGCGCCCGGCGTGTATGCCCGCGCCTTTCTGGAAGGACGGCTGAGCGAAGCTGACCTGAAACACTACCGCCAGGAACTCAGCGCTGGTGCCAGCGGCGCCCGCGGCCTGAGCAGTTATCCGCACCCCTGGCTGATGCCAGACTTCTGGCAGTTCCCGACTGGTTCCATGGGCATTGGTCCCATCAGTTCGATCTACCACGCGCGGTTCATGCGTTACCTGTCACACCGGCAGCTGCAGAACTGCAACGCGCGCAAGGTCTGGGGCGTTTTTGGTGACGGCGAAATGGACGAACCGGAGAGCATGAGCGCGCTCACACTGGCCGCGCGCGAGAAGCTCGACAACCTGGTCTGGGTCGTGAACTGCAATCTGCAACGGCTCGACGGTCCGGTGCGCGGCAATGGCCGTGTCATCGACGAACTGGAGCGTCTGTTTTCAGGGGCCGGCTGGAACGTCATCAAACTGGTCTGGGGCAGCGACTGGGACGGACTGTTCGCACGCGACACCAGCGGCGCCCTGGTGCGGGCACTGTCCGAGACGGTGGACGGCCAGATGCAGACGTTCGCAGCCAAGGACGGCCGCTACAACCGCGACCATTTCTTCGGCCAGAACCCGGAACTGAGCCGGCTGGCCATGGGTCTGAGCGACGAACAGATCGACCGTCTCAAGCGCGGCGGACACGACCTGGTGAAAGTACATGCCGCGTATGCGGCGGCCGTAGCCCACCGCGGCCAGCCCACGGTGATTCTGGCCCACACCAAGAAGGGTTACGGCATGGGCACGGCTGGCCAGGGGCGCATGACCACACACAGCCAGAAGAAGCTCGACAGCGCCGATCTGATCGGCTTTCGCGACCGCTTCCAGCTGCCGTTGAGCGATGCGCAGGCGCAAAGTCTGGCGTTTGTCAAACCAGCGGACGACAGCCCGGAGATGGCCTACCTGCGCGCGCACCGCGCCGCGCTCGGCGGCGCCATGCCGCGTCGCGAAACCGCATGCGCAGTCGTGCCCGTACCGGCGCTGCCGAGCTATGGCGCGTTCGCACTGCAGGCCGACGGCAAGGCCATGAGCACCACCATGGCCTTTGTGCGCATGCTGGGCAACCTGCTCAAGGACCAGGATCTGGGCCCGCGCATCGTGCCCATCGTGGCCGACGAGGCGCGCACCTTCGGCATGGCCAACCTGTTCAAGCAGGTCGGCATCTACAGCAGTGTCGGCCAGCGCTACGCACCCGAAGACATCGGCTCGGTGCTCAGCTACCGCGAAGCCATGGACGGCCAGATTCTCGAGGAAGGCATCAGCGAGGCCGGTGCCATCGCCAGTTGGACCGCCGCTGCCACCAGCTACAGCGTGCATGGCCTGGCGATGTTGCCGCTTTACATCTACTACTCAATGTTCGGCTTTCAGCGAGTCGGCGACGCCATCTGGGCGGCCGCCGACCAACGTGCGCGCGGCTTCCTGCTCGGCGCCACGTCCGGGCGCACCACGCTGGCCGGCGAGGGTCTGCAACACCAGGACGGCAGCAGTCATCTGGTGGCCGCGACCATTCCCAACTGCAAAGCCTGGGATCCCGCCTTCGCCGGGGAACTGGCGGTAATCCTGGACGCCGGCATGCGCGAAATGATGATCGAGCAAAACGATGTCTTCTACTACATCACGCTGATGAACGAGAACTACGCGCAGCCCAGCCTGCCCGACGGCGCAGCCGAAGGCGTGTTGCGCGGGGCCTACCACTTCGCGCGCGCATCGGGCGCCAAGTCCCGGCGTGTCACGTTGATGGGCTCCGGCGCCATCCTCACCGAAGTGCTTCAGGCAGCAAAGCTGCTGGCCGACCAAGGCGTAGCCGCCGACGTGATCAGCGTGACCAGTTGGAGCGAGTTGGCGCGTGACGGCGTGGCTCAGCCTCAGGCTTATCTCGGTACCCTGCTCGCGTCCTGCCAGGGCCCGGTGATCGCAGCCACCGACTATGTGCGCGCCGTACCCGAGAGCGTGCGCGCCTTCATTCCGGGTGATCGCAGCTTCCATACGCTGGGCACCGACGGGTTCGGACGCAGCGACACGCGCTCTGAATTGCGGGCGTTTTTCCAGGTGGATGCTGCCAGCATCGCCGGCCTGGCACAGCGGGTGCTTGACCCGCGAATCTGATTGCGCCGAGTTGCGCTGCCAACCGGACAGCGCCGGAGGTCAGGCAAAGTGGTGCGCAGCAGCGCACGATTGAGCGTCAGGCTGCCGCCGGTGGTTCCGGATAAAGACCCCGCACCCGCGCCATCAGTCGGGTCAGCCCAAGCAGGGCATTGATGCTCGGAGTGGGAGTCCCCAGGCGCTTGCCGATCTCGTGCACGACACCGACGATGGCGTCGAGTTCGAGTTGCCGCCCTGCCTGAGCATCCTGCAGCATGGAAGTCTTGAACGCGCCGATCCTGGCGGTGACGGCATGGCGCGCTTCAGGCGCTTCGTCAATCGCACAACCGATACGCGCGCCAATCACCTGCGCCTCGACCATGGCCTGTGAGCAGAAGGCGCGCACCAAGGGGTCGCCGAGGATGCGGTCGACGGTGGCGCCGGTGAGGGCGCTGATCGGGTTCATCGTCATGTTGCCCCACAACTTGTACCAGATGGCCATGCGCACCTGGTCGGAGTGGGCCACATCAAAACCCGCCCGGGTCAGCAGATCGGCCACCGTCTGGGCCCGGTCGGAGCGTCCGCCCGCGGCTTCGCCGACGATCAGCCCATTGCCGCCCTTGTGTTGCACCAGTCCAGGCTCGGACGTGGCGGTGGAGCCATGCACGACACAACCCAGAACGCGTTCGAATGGGATGGCGTGGGCGATCGAGCCGCCTGCATCCACACTGGCCAGCGGTTCGTCAAAACCCGCCAGGCCCTGGCAGAACCACCATGGCACGCCGTTCATCGCCGGCAACACGATGGTCTGCGCGCCGAGCAGCGGGCCCATACCCTGCGCCACCGCCGCCAAGGCAGGCCCCTTCACGGCAATGATGACCAGATCCTGTCCGCCCAGATCGGCCGCGTTGTCGCTGGCTGCGGCCACTGGTGCCTGAACCAGCCCTGCGGCCGTCTGCAGACGCCAACCATGGGTGCGCAGCGACGCCAACGTGTCACCGCGCGCTATCGCGCTGACCGTGACACCTGACGCCGCCAGACGGGTGCCGATCCAGCCCCCAATGGCCCCTGCTCCCACGATACAGACCTTCATGCTGAGTCTCCTTTGGCCAAACGCAGATTCGCCTTGAACTGCTCCGGCACACATTCGTCAAAACCCAGCGCCACGTGCCGCACTTCAGGGCTGCCGGTCGGCTGGTGACCGACGCCTAGCGCAGCGGCGCGTGGCGCATCGATGGCCACTACCGTACCACCAAGCCTACCGATGCCGGTGATCTCGCACTCGACACAATGCCCCGGATCCACAGAGCGCGAATGGCATGGCGCGCCCATCAGGATTACTTCTCCAGGCACCAGGGTGATATGTCGCGCGATGTCGGCGATCACGTAATGGGGTCCCCCGATTGTCTCTTCACCGATCTGCGCGTGCTGCACCACGCGGCCGTCGACATAGGTGCGCAAGGTCTGCGCAAACAGATCGACCCCACGCACGATGCCCGGCCCTATCGGCAGCAGCGTATCGGCACCCTTGACGCGCAACATCGAGCCCTGATCGGTGTCACGGAAGTCCTGCAGGCCCATGTCCAGCGCCGGGCAGAAGCCTTCGATGTAATCCCAGGCCTCATCCGGAGTCACGTTGCGACAGGTCTTGCTGATGACCACCGCGTATTCGCCTTCGTAGTTCAGATACTTGCAGTCAGCCGGCTTGAGGATCTGTCCACCATGGCCGTTGAGTGCGGTCGGCGGCTTGGTGAAATAGGTCGGCGTATCGGTGGGACGCGGCTTGTTGCGTGTCTCCATGCTGCGCGAGCTGTACGAAATGTGGATGGCAATGATCTTGCTCGGCGTCACGGGCGGCAGATGCGTGACCGTTGCAGGGTCGACGACGCGACCATCGTCCAGCCGCAACTGGCCCTGGGCAGAGCCCTCTTCAATCAGCGTGGCCCAAAACGGCGAGCCACCGATCATGATGCGCCGACGCTCGACACGGGGACCGCGCATGACGGCGGGCAGTTCATTCAATGGAAAGTCAAAGTTCATGGGGTACAACTCGGGATGGGGTGGAAACCACCGATCAAGCGACCGGGAGACCCGCATGGGCTC
>JBKJRR010000275.1:0-3007 GCA_046594635.1 Burkholderiaceae bacterium | reverse complement strand
GGTTTCGGCAGGTAACCAGAACCGCTCGGTGTCCGAAGTGCAAGCCATCGTCGATAAAGACGCCGAGACGCGGCTGTACTAGGTGAACTCGACCGCGTTCCGCGAAAGCCCACCGCTGAACGAACACGATGCGCAGCATCAGCATTAGCGAGTCTGGTTCGTCTTGGATAGGCTGGCGCTCATGGGTTTGCCAATTTGATGTGGGACAAGCCACCCGCAGACGGAAGGCACGCGTTGCGGCGTCCAGAAAATATTCTCATCAGATATTGCGCTGCTCGGCCATCGCGGCCGTAATTGACTCACGCAAGGCCGCAAGCGCCGCCTTGCGCGAATCGCCCAGTCGGTGAACGAAGAAGAATCCATAGCCATCCAGTGTGATATCCGACACCCGAACCAAGTCGCCGCTAGCAAGCTCGCGCCCCACCAGGATGTCGCTGCAGATACCCACACCCTGTCCTGCAATAATGGCCTGGATGGCGTGAAGCTCCTCTTGAAAAAAGAGTGACGGCTCTTTCGTTTTCAGCTTTCGGCTGGCCGCGTTGTTGCTTGCCCGTTCGATCCAGCGTGACCATCGAGGTGCAAGCGTATCGTGGTCGGGCCACCCTGCTTCGATCAAGGGTAGGTCCAGGATCTCCAGAACGGACAAGGTTCGGGTTTTCGATCCAAGCAGGCGTGGACTTGCCACTGCGCAAAAAGTGTCGCGCGCAAGCTCCACTGCAACGCCGTCCGTTGGCGTATGCCGGGCATAGCGGACCGCGACGTCGACATCGCCCGCTTGTAAGGACAGCACAGTGTCGATGCCGATGACTTCCAATTTGAGCTCGGGATAGTTGGCTCTCAACGATGGAAGCAACGGCAATAGGCATCGGGATGCAAAGGCGTTGGTCGCCGTGACACGCAGAACTACGGCCTGACTCGAAGTCTCTAGCCGCTTCCAGGCCTCAGCGAAATTGCGCAGACCTTTCTCGATGCCCGGTGCCAGTAGTGCCCCACCTGGGGTGAGCGCGAGGGGGCGGGGTCGTCTCCGGAACAGTGACTGGCCGCTATACGCTTCCAGCAGCCGTATCTGATGGCTTATTGCGGTGGGCGTGACGCCCAGTTCCTCTGCAGCAGCCTTGAAGCTTAGATGCCGCGCTGCGGCCTCAAAGGCCCGTAGCTCAGAAAGAGGAGGTAGTCGCTTCATTCAACAATTATGGATGAGTTTGTCTCACCTACAGGTGAGAAGTTCTCGGTTGCAGTTGGCGCACGATGCGTCTGATACTCCCACCTAATACAAGTGACCTCGGGAGAAACGCGTGGTCCACCCATCGATCTGTCAACGGGGTTGACTTAAACGGCGCAAAGGAGAGGTGATGCTGTACGACGTCATTACGGTAGGGGGCGGCCTTGCGGGGGCGACACTGGCGAAAAGTCTTGCGGAGCATGGCTATCGCGTCCTTGTGCTTGAACGTGAAACCAGCTTTCGGGACCGTGTGCGTGGCGAGCAGATGCATCCGTGGGGCGTCGCTGAGGCCCGCGCCCTCGGGATCTACGATCACCTTGAGGCCACCTGTGGCCATCAAACCCACTGGTGGCTCACTTACCAAGGGACGACGCTGGTCGAGCGCCGCAACTTGGCGGCGACAACACCTCATGGCGTTGGCTCCTTCAATTGCTATCACCCCGAGATGCAGGAAGCGGTGCTTCGCTTAGCCGTCGAGGCAGGCGCCGAGGTCTGGCGCGGCATCACCGTCGAGGGGATGGAGCCGGGCAGTCCCCCAAGTGTGCACGTTTGCGTGGACGGGGCGCGTAGCGTGTTGCATGCCCGCCTGGTCGTCGGCGCGGACGGACGCGCGTCCCGCGTCCGCCGGTGGGGAGGCTTCACGGTCAAACGCGACCCGGATTGTCTGGTGATCGCCGGAGCCGTGCTCGAAGGCACACCTGTGCCGGACGAGGCCACATATGCCGTGAGGGGAGCAGAGGGCTTCCTTTTGATGGCGCCCCTGGGCAACCAACGCGCCCGCACCTACTTTATCTGTCGCAAGAGCGATGATCGCCGCCCCCTGAGCGGGGAGGCGCGTATCCCCGATTTTCTGGCCGCATGCCGCGCCACTGGGGCCCCGCTCGAATGGTTTGACAATATCACTGTCGCAGGACCGCTTGCCCAATTTAACGCCGCCGACCACTGGGTGGAGCACCCGGCGCAGCAGGGGGTGGTGCTCATCGGGGATGCGGCGGCGGCCTCGGACCCCAGCTACGGCTGTGGCCTCTCGCTGGCGCTGATGGGTGTGCGCCATCTGCGGGATTGTCTTCTTTCCAACCCCGATTGGCGTGTGGCGAGCGAGCAATATGCGCGGGAGTACGCTCGCTATTACGGTGCGGTACATCGGATTACGTGCTGGCTCACACAACTGCGCTGGAGCACGGGTATAGCTGCAGAGCAGCGGCGTGAGCGGGTGCTTGCGCGCTTGGCCGCTGAACCGACTCGCATGCCAGATATCCGCGGGCTTGGACCAGAAGCCCCGAGTGACGAAGAGACCCGTCGGTTCTTGTTGGCCGAGGCCAACGAGGAGTGCCAGGCCGAGGGCGTTGCGTTCTAACACTAAAGGAAACACGACATGAGCCAGCGTTGGTGGTGTCTAGGGGCACTCACGCTCGCCCGTGCCGCCATTGGATTTCAGTTTCAGGCCGTCGCCGCGGTGAGCCCATTGGTGGCTGGGACCCTGGGCCTGGACAAGGGCCAGCTCGGCTGGCTGGTGGGCCTGTATCTCCTGCCCGGCGCCGTCATCGCGCTTCCGGGCGGGCTCCTGGGCCGCAAGTTCGGCGACAAGCGCCTCGTGCTCGTGGGACTCGCGTTAATGGGCATCGGCGGCGTGTGGCTCGGGTTCTCGCGCACGTTTGCGGAAGCGAATGCGGCACGCTGCGTGAGCGGCATCGGCGCCGTCATGCTCAATGTGCTCGTGACCAAGATGGTCGCCGACTGGTTCGATGGCAAGGAGCGTCTTCTCGCTATGTCGATCCTGATCAA
>JBKJRR010000244.1:0-13188 GCA_046594635.1 Burkholderiaceae bacterium | reverse complement strand
ATGCGTCGCATCGAATCAGTTTGCCGCTGGACAACGCTATCGCGGCGCCTGTGGTGACGGCAATCCCGCTTCAGTTGCTGGCGCAGTCTTTCGCACGGCGCTGTGGCCTGGATCCGGATACCCGGGTACACCTCAAGGCGGATACAGCACGGTTCCAGGTCAGCCGGATGCTGACGCGCCGCTCGCTGCTGGGAACCGGCGCGTGAGCGCAGCGCGGCGCGTGCGGGTGGTGGGTTATCTCTCGATGGACACACTGCAGTTGCCCGGTGCCCGACCCGTACATGCGCCGGGTGGAGGGGCTTTGTATGCTGCTCTGGGTGTGCGCCATGCGGGTGCGCATGCGGCCATCACGGCGGCCGTGGGCGAGGACTATCCGCAAGAGTGGCTTGATGCACTGACGATGCTGGGCATCGATGTGGCGTGTGTAGAGCGGCGCGCTGGCGCCACGCGCCAGAGCCGTCTGAACTATGTTGCCGGCGGCGAGCGCGAGTCGCCTCACCATCACGAGGCAGATTGGTGGGAGCGCACGCTGGCACTGGCCCCCGTTCCGAGCCACGCTGCGGCGGCGTGTGACCGCGTGCTCGCCTGCCCGATGTCGGCAGACAGCCTCGCAGCTCTTTTGCACTGGTCGCAACAACACGCGTTGCCTGTTGTTGCGGACACCAGCAGCGCATTTGTCGAACACGACAAGGGCAGCTTGTTGAGTCTGGTGGATCAGCTGGCGGTTTTTGCGCCCAGCGTCGAGGAGACGCGCTCGCTTTGGCCGGATCTTGACGATGACGCCGCGGCCCTGGCGCTGGCAAGCCGTGGTGTCGACGTATTGCAGAAGCGGGGCGCGCAAGGCGCGGTAGCGGTGCGCGCCCATGACGTCACGGTGGTGCGATTGGCACCGCCCCATGCCCAGGTGGTTGACACGACCGGTGCCGGGGATGCGACTGTTGGCGCGCTCGCGGCGATGCTGGCGCAAGGCGTCTCTTTCATCGATGCGGCGCGCGCTGCGCTGCGCACGGGTGCGTTGGCGACCACCGGTATGGGCCCGGCCGCGTTGGGCCTGAGCGCGCCCGGTTGAATATCACCGTATTGAACATGCAGAACCAGAACAACATGGATTTTCTCGTCATCGATCAGGTATCGAAGAGTTTCGGCAAATTGCAGGTGCTCACGGGCTGCAGTCTGGGTGTGCCGCGAGGGACGGTGCTGACGCTGCTGGGACCTTCGGGTTGTGGCAAGACCACGCTGCTGCGATCGATTGCCGGTTTTGTCCAACCGGACTCGGGCCGTGTGCTTGTCGGTGGACAGGATATTTCCGACCTGGCGCCGAACCAACGCCAGGTGGGTTACGTGTTCCAGAACTACGCCTTGTTCCCGCACCTGACCGTGTCGGACAACGTTGCATATGGCCTCAAGGTCCGACGCCGACCGGCGTCCGAAATCGCGCGTCGGGTTTCGCAGGCGCTGGACCTGGTCGATCTGGGTCCGTATGGCGCGCGTTATCCTGCGCAGTTGTCGGGCGGGCAGCAGCAACGGGTCGCGATCGCGCGTGCGCTGGTACTTGAGCCATCGGTGCTACTGCTCGACGAGCCGTTCAACGCGCTGGACGCCCAACTGCGCATGACCATGCAGATCGAGTTGCGCAAGCTGATCGAACGGGTTGGCATTACGTCGATTTTCGTCACGCACGACCAGCTGGAGGCGATGACCCTATCGGACAACGTCGCGGTGATGCGCTCGGGTGCCATCGAGCAGTTCGGCCCGCCGCTGGAGATCTACGATCGGCCCAAGACGCCGTATGTTGCCAATTTCATCGGGCGCGCCAACCTGATTGCGGGCCGCTCGGTGAACGGCGTTTTCGACGGCGTGCAGCCTGTGCGCTGTGTCATTGCAGATGGTGACGCAACGCTGGTGCTGCGGCCGGAAAACGTCGCCATAGAAACCGGTGACGGGCCGGGCTGGCCGGGCAGAATTGGTTTTGCGACCGCACTGGGCCCCACCGTTGAGTACGAGATCGACTGTGGCTTGAAAGAGCCGCTGCGCGCGGTGGTTCCCCGTGATTACGGACGCGGTACCATTCCCGCCGGCACCGCGGTTCGCGCGGTGATCGCCGACCCTCAGGCGGCCATTGTCTTGTCCGGCGTAACGCACGATGGCCACTGAAACCGCCCCGCTTCGGCCAGTTGGTCGCTGGCGCCACCCGCTGACCAGCGGCGGTCTCGCGCCAGCCTTGCCAGCTGTGCTGTATCTGGTCATATTCATGGTGCTTCCGATCGGTACCTTGCTGATGTTCGGATTCGTCAATATCGAGCGGGGTCGTATCGTGGACGGCAGCTTCACATTGGAGCCCATGATCGCAGCGCTCAACGATCCCCTGGTGTGGCGTCTGATGTGGCGCAGCTTCTGGGTTGCTGTTGTGTCGACCGTGTTGACGTTGTTCCTGGCCTATCCAGTGGCCTATGTTTACGGTGAGTTGCGTGGCATCTGGCGCACCGTGGTGCTGGTGGCTATCATCTCGCCACTGCTCACCAGCGCTTTGGTGCGGGCCTACGCCTGGTTGGTGATACTGGGTGGCAGGCGCGGCATTGTCAACCAGGCCTTGTTATCCACTGGCATCATTGACGAGCCACTGCGCTTGCTCAACACGGATCTGGCGGTGCTGATCGGCATGACGCAGATCCACCTGCCGTTCATGATCCTGCCGCTATTGGCGGTATTGGCCGAGCGCGACAAGCGGCTGGAGGAAGCGTCGCTGAATCTGGGTGCCAGCCGAACCCGTACTTTCTTCAAGGTCACGGTGCCGATGAGCATGCCGGCCATCATCGCCGGCCTGGCACTGGTGTTTGCCGTCTCGTATACCAATTTCATCGTTCCCCAGTTGCTTGGTGGCGGCAGCTATTCGACGCTGGCGGTGCAGGTCTACGAGCAGACGATCGTAGTGCTGGATTGGACACGCGGTGCGGTGCTGGCAACCCTGCTGCTGGGTACCTGCTTCCTGATGGTTTTCCTGATCGTCAGCCTGGGTGGTCGCCTGACGCGCTGGAGCGAGGTCCGGCCATGACCGGGAAACGGCGCTCCATGGCGTGGATCGACCGGCTCGGACTGGCCGCATTGATTGCGGTGACCGCGTTTTCTCTGCTGCTGCTGGTGGCCCCAAGCCTGATCGTGATCGCGATCTCCTTCGAGCCGCGCGCCTATATCTCGTTCCCGCCTTCTGGCTTCACGCTGCGCTGGTACCAGGCGGTACTGGAGAACCGCCAGCTGATGGATTCGGTCGTGGTGAGCCTGCGCACCGCTGCGCTGGTCATGCTGATCTGCCTGCTGATAGGGGTTCCGGCGGCATTTGCCAGCGTGCGCGGACGTTTCCCGGGCAAGGCGGCGCTGAATGCCTTTTTGCTGTCTCCGCAGATGATGCCAGGCATGGTCATCGGCATCGCAAGCCTGTTCTTCGGTGCCTATGTCGCGTTCCGCGCGTCGAACACGATGCTGGTGCTCAGCCTCTCGGTCTTTTGTCTGCCTTTCGTGATCCGCATCACGATGGCCCGCCTGGCCGGGCTCGACCCACGGCTGGACGAGGCCAGCGCCAACCTGGGTGCAGGACCACTGGAGACGTTTGCACGTGTCACCTTGCCGCAACTGGCACCTGCGATGCTGGCCGCAGCGGCGTTCACCTTCATCGAAGCTTTCGACAACGTGACCGTCGCGCTGTTCACGTCCGATGTGCGTGGCCGGCCGTTGCCGGTCGAACTGTATTACCTGGTGCAGTTCGACAGTTCACCGGTGATCGCTGCGATCTCGGCGCTGGAGATCATGCTGTCCTTCCTTGCAATGCTGGTGATCGCCCGTACGGTCGGACTCGACCGGCTCGGCCGATGAACATGGGTCTTGCGACCATCCAACCTGATTTTTGACAATGACCGACTATGCGATGCGTTTGCGTGCGCTTGTATCCGAGCCCTCCCGCGACGTGGCTGGCGACAGCGCCCGGCTAGCCCGGGTCGCACGCACCCGCGACGAGATGATGGACCAGGGAGGTGCCATGTCGGCCACGTTGGATTCCCAGGCCGAAGCCATGGAGCGGATCGGGCGACAGTTGCGCGCGCGCGGCATTCGCGAGGTGGTTGTGACCGGTTGTGGGGACTCGTGGCACATCGGAGCCGGTGTCGCGCATGCGTGGCAGGTGTGCACCGGCATGCCCCTTCACGCGGTGCAGGCGCTCGACTATGCCAGTTATGGCGCAGCAGCAGCCCATGCGCAGACCCTGGTCATCGGCATCAGCTCTGGCGGCAATACGCCTGCGGTGATGGCCGCCGTGCGCGCGGCGCGCCTGCGCGGGGCGTTCACGATCGGGGTGTCGAACACTGAAGGCAGTCCGATACTGACCGAAAGTGATGCCGCGCTGCTGGTCGTCGCGTCACGCAAGGGCTGGCCGACGCAATCGAGCACGGCAACCATGGCGCTGCTGATCCGTCTGGCGCGGCACGCGGCCGGCACCCGCGAGGTTGCGCGTGAGATCGACTTCGCGCTCGATCAGATCCCCGCCCTGGTGGATGCACTGGTGCTGCAGGTCGATGCGCAGATGTGCGCGATCGCCACGCAGTGGGCGTCCGCACGCTGGATGATGTTCGCCGGCCTGGGACCCAACCATGCTGCGGCTGCATTCGGAGCGGCCAAGATCAAGGAACTGTCACCGATCCACGCGGTGGCCCTGCAGCTGGAGGAGTACCACCATTACCGGTCGCAGAAAGCGGGGGATCCCCTGGTGATGGTGGCAACCGATCCGGCCAGCCGCGAACGCGCTCTGGATACCGCGCTGGTCAGTGCCTCTCTTGGTGGTCGAACGGTGGCATTGCTCAGTGAGGATGTACCGGAAATCACGTCCCGGGTGGAGCATACGGTGCGCGTACCCGCTGTGCGTACGGAGCTGGCGGCGCTGGTGTCCAGTGTTCCGCTGCATGTGTTCGCCTACCACTTTGCGCAGGCGCGTGATGCGCTTGGTCTGGGGTACCCGGGTGCATTTGCCGACTCGTGATGGGGTCGCTGGCGGGCACTACACCCTGGTAGTTCGCAAGCGCTTGCCCCGATCCGGTCACCGACCATGGTGAAGCTCTTCGCTGCGGGCGGCATGATCATCGACAACGTCGTTGCGGCCGATGGCACGGTGCATCGCGAGGCACTTGGCGGTAACGGCGTTTATGCAGCGGCAGGTGCGCGCCTGTGGTGTGACCACGTCGGTCTGGTCGCGCTGGTACCCCGCAATTACCCGAGGCATTGGTTCGATGCGTTGCACGATTGCGGTATCGATACTGCTGGCGTGGCGATGCTGCCCGAATCGGTGGAACGATCCGAATGGTTCTTCTACCGCAGTGACGGAAGCCGGGTCGATCATCTGTACGCGACACCTGACGCATTCGCTGCGGCGGGTTTGCCACAGGGGCGGCTGAGCCCGGAGCAGGCTGCTGCATTCCAAGCCCAGCTGCATATCAGCGGCGCCGAAGGTGCCGACTTTGCGAGTTTCCGGCGCCGACACCCGGTGTCTGCGAGCGACGTACCGTCGTCCTATCTGCGCGCAACCGGGGTGCACCTGGCTCCAGGCGAGCCACTGGCACAGTTGGCACTGGCGCGGGCGACACACCAACCCGGACGCAGGCTCACGCTGGACCCTGGCTCTCATGCCGGCGTGATGCACGATGTTCTGCCGCAGTTGTTGCCGCTGCTTGACGCATTCCTGCCCAGCGAAAAGGAGTTGCGATTGATGGCACCTGGTATCGGACACGCCGACGGGCTTGCGCAATTGCGGGCAGGCGGCGTGCCAGTGGCGGTGGTCAAGCTCGCGGGTGCGGGCGCGATGCTTTCCTGCGAAGCCTTTGCTGCCGGCAGATCCGTGCCGGCGCTACCGGTACAGCTCGTCGATCCGACCGGCGCTGGCGATGCCTTCTGCGGCGGCTTCCTGGCTGGCTTGGTTGCAACCGGGGATCCCCTTTGCGCCACATTGTGCGGCACCGCGTCAGCCTCCATCGCCGTGGAGTCGTTTGGGCCGATGCGCCTGCTTTCGGCCCCGCGCGACGAGGTGCTGGCGCGCTGGCGTACGCTTGCGCACCTGTGTGACTTGCCCAACGCCGATCAACACCTATCAGCACTGCTGGCCTTGCGTCAGGACTTACCATGACCGAAATGACACTCTCAGACAACCCGAAAAGCGCCGTGGACCGGCGCATCATTGCCGCGCTGCACCTGCCTGATCTGGCGGTGGCACGCCAGACTTCGATCGCATATCTGGAAGACTATGTTCTTGCCAATGCGGCGGTTTTTGCCGATGCCGGCGTCCCTTCACTGATGCTGCAGGACCAGACCCGTCAGAACGGGCCCGCCAGTCCCTCGACCATCGCGCTCATGGCATCGCTGGGGCGCTTGTTGCGCAACGCATATCCCGCGATGGACCTGGGCATCATCATCCAGGCGCACGATGCGATCGCGCCACTTGCGGTTGCAATGGCGTGTGGAGCCAGTTTTGTGCGGCTCAAGGTTTTCGTCGGTGCGTCGATGACGATGGAGGGGCCCAAGTCGGGCTTGGCCGTGGAAGCACGCAGCTACCGCCACGCCATGCAGCGTGACGACATCGCGATGTTTGCCGATGTATTCGACCGCACCAGTGTGCCCATGATCGATGTGCCGCCGCAAGAGGCCGCCCAGGCGGCGGTGCGCCTGGGGGCTGACAGCTTGATTCTCACGGGTGCCAGCTTTGACGAATCGCTGAAAAGAGTGCGTCAAGCCAAGGATGCTGGTATCCGGTGCCCGATCCTGGTTGGCGGTAGCGTGACCGACCGCAATATCGCTCAGACCCTGTCGGTCGCTGACGGCGCCATCGTCTCGACGTCGCTGATGTGCGAAGCGCCACTGGCTGGCGCGCTGGTGCGCTGGGATCGCGACAAGACGCGCCGCTTCATGGACATGGTGCGCGCCGCCGACGGTTCCCGCCCCTGAGCGCTGGCCATGCTCCAGACTCCCAAGCCAAACCACGGTCGCGACTTCGCGGGTTATCGCGGTGCGGTGCCTGACATCCGTTGGCCAGGCGGCAAAGCACTGGCGGTGTCGCTGGTCGTCAATGTCGAGGAGGGTGCGGAGCTGTCCATCGGCATGGGCGACGAGAGCAACGAGCACATCTACGAAGCGGTGGAACGGGTCGACGGCGTACGCGACCTGTGCATGGAAAGCCATTATGAATACGGCACGCGCGCCGGTTGGCCCCGTATTCGCGCGCTCTTGAAAGCCTATGGCGTGCAGGCGACCCTGAACGCCAACGGTCGTGCGCTGGAGGTCTCACCCTGGTTGGCGCAGGAGGCCATGGCCGACGGGCACGAGGTCGCCTGTCACGGTTGGCGTTGGGAGCGACAGGTCTACATGGACGAGGCCACCGAGCGCCGCCAGATGGTGCGCGCTGTCGACGCCATCCGCGCTGCTGCTGGAACTCCCCCGGTGGGTTGGCATACCCGTTCTGCGCCGTCGGTTGCCACGCGGCGTCTGCTGGTCGAACATGGGGGGTTCCTGTACGACTCCAACGCCTACAACGACGATCTGCCCTACACGGTGGCGTCAAGCGGGCACGAGCACGTGGTCCTGCCTTACGCATTCGACAGCAACGACATGCGCTTTTTCAACAACGGTGGCTTCGTGTTCGGCGAAGACTTTGCGCGCTACTGCATCGACGCGTTTGATCGGCTGATCCGCGAGGGCGTCGAGCAGCCCCGCATGTTGTCGATCGGTCTGCATCTGCGCATCATTGGACGTCCGGGACGGATCTGCGGGCTGGAGCGGTTCCTCGCGCATGCAACGGCGCATCCGGGCGTATGGTTCGCACGGCGCGATGCGATTGCGCACACGTGGCGCGCCGGGCTGGGCTTGCCTGCGTGGCAACCGCGTCCGATGGCGCAGGATTTCGTCCGATGATGGCGCGGGATCTCACGGGTTATGGCGGACGTTGGCCCGATCTGAAGTGGCCGGGAGGTAAGCGGCTGGCGGTGTCCGTGGTCGTGAATTTCGAGGAAGGCGCGGAGTTGCAGGTCGGCGACGGCGACAGCCGGTCAGAGTCGATCGGCGAGGTTGTCAGTGTGGTGCCCGCCGGTGTGCGCGATATCGGCCAGGAGCAGATATTCGCCTACGGTTTGCGGGCTGGCCTGTGGCGCATGCTCGACGCGCTGGACCATTGTGCGCTGCCGGCCACCTTCTTCTTTTGTGGCCAGGCAGTTCAGCGTTCGCCCGAACTCGCGCGAGCCGTCACCGAGCGCGGTCACGAGCCGGCCGTGCATGGCTGGCGCTGGTTGCCCCATGCAAATTACCCGAGCGCAGACGCAGAGGGCGCAGACCTTGATCGTGCGATTGCCGCGATCATCCAGGCAACGGGCCAGTCTCCGGTAGGCTTTTTCTGCCGCGGCAGCGAGAGCCCGTGGACCCGCGAACTGCTGGTGCAGCGAGGCTTCCTTTACACGTCCAACGGCTTCGACGACGACCTGCCTTACTACCACCGAACCGTAGCCGGCGCGCCGCTGCTGGTTGTTCCGTATGCGCTGGATGCCAACGACATGAAATTCTTCCACCCCAACGGCTTCGTTCGCGCACGCGAGATGGTGGAATACGTGACCGATGCGCTCGAGGTGCTCCAGGCCGAAGCCGCGCGCGGCTTGCCCAGGCTGCTCAACATCGGATTCCATCTGCGGATCGTCGGACGTCCGGGTCGTTTTGCAGCGTTCCGCGACATCCTGCAATTGCTGGCCGAGCGCCGTGAACACCTGTGGGTCGCATCGCGTGCCGAAATCGCGCGCGCATTTGTCGACCAGGTGCCCCCGGCATCATGAGGCCACTGCTATTGCTCAATCCCAATACGAGTGAGACTACAACCACGGCCATGCTGGGACTGGCGCGTGAGGAGGCAGGCTCTTCGGTGCAAGTCGAGGGGCTGACGGCGCCTTTTGGCGCAGGCCTGATATGTGATCCGCAAGCGCTCGTGATAGCGGCGCACGCCGTGCTGGACATGGTTCCTCAGATCGTCGAGCTCCATCCGGCCGGTGTCGTCATTGCGGCGTTCGGGGACCCGGGCCTGGTGCAATTGTCGGCGCGCCTCACATGCCCTGTCGTGGGTATTGCACAGGCTGGCATGGCTGAAGCGGCCAGTGGTGACCGCCGCTTCAGCGTCGTCACAACCACCCCGGAGCTGGCGCCGTCGATCATGGATGCGGCTGATCGGTACGGCTGGGGCCGCCAATGCCTGGGTGTAAGGCTTACACCGGGGGACCCGCGCGTATTGATGGCGGATGCAGCTGCGTTGCGCCAAGCCTTGCTGCTTGCTTGCGAGCAGGCGGTGCAGCTTGATGGTGCACAAGCCATCGTGATCGGAGGCGGGCCATTGGCGGTGGCCGCGCGAGCGATCGCGCATCGAGTTGCAGTACCGCTGATCGAGCCCGTACCGGCGGCAGTGCGCATGGTCTTGCGCCTGGTGGTTGCGCCCGAGTGCTGACCGCGTCTTGCACTGGATGGCACTGCACAGCAATCGGTATCGAGGCGGTGGCGGAATTTGCCGAACTGAGCGTGCTCAAAGCATCTCGAACGCCTTGGTGAAGAAGTCGTCGGTGCCGAAATTGCCCGACTTCAGCGTGATGTGCACCTGGCAAACGGGCGTATGCGCGTGGCACCATGGCACGCCCGGGTCGATCTGCGGTCCGATCTGCAATTGGTGGATGTCCAGGGCCTGTACGCAGGCGCCTGATGTTTCGCCGCCGGCCACAACCAGTTGGCGCACGCCGTGGTGCTCGACCAGTCCGCGCGCAATGTCGGCAATCGTGCGTTCGACCAGGGCGCCGGCTGCTTGCACCCCCAACTGGGCCTGAATCGCCTTGACCGAGTCGGTCTCGGCTGTCGAATACACCAGCACCGGGCCGGATGCCAGCAGCGCCGCAGCCCAGGCCAGAGTCTCGCCGACCACGTCCTGGCCGGAGGCGATCTGCATCGGATCGATGGCCCGTGCCGGGCGGCCGTTGGCGATGAATGCGGCGACCTGTCGGTTCGTCGCCAGTGAGCAACTGCCCGACACCACGGCTCGCAGCCCGCTGGCCGGCGGCAAGGCACTGGCCTTGAATGAAGGCTGGATGCCAAAATTCTGTGGCAAGCCGATGGCCACGCCCGAACCTGCGGTCACCAGCGGCATGCCCGCCAGGGCGGGTCCCAGCCGCATCAGGTCGTCATTGGTGATGGCGTCGACCATGGCCACACCGATTCCCTGGTTCTTGAGTTCGGCCATTCGCGACTTCACCGCATCCGCGCCAAGGGCCACGGCGCTGTAGTCGATCAGGCCGACTTTGCGCCTTGTCTGCGCCTGCATCACCCGCACCAGGTTCGCGTCGCGCATCGGCGTGAGCGGATGGTTCTGCATACCGCTCTCACTGAGCAGCACGTCGCCGACAAAAAGGTAACCCTTGAACACGCTGCGCTTGTTGTCGGGAAAGGCCGGTGTGGCGATGGTGAAGTCGGTGTCGATTGCATCCATCAAGGCCTCGGTCACCGGGCCAATATTGCCCTGGGCCGTGCTGTCGAAGGTGGAGCAGTACTTGAAGTAAATCTGCTGCGCGCCAGCGGCCTGCAACCACGCAAGTGCTTCCAGCGACTGGGCTACTGCATCGGGCGCAGCAATGGTGCGGGACTTGAGCGCCACCACCACGGCATCGACGTCGGCTGAAAGAGGGCCGTCGGGAACGCCGATGGTCTGCACCGTGCGCATGCCGGCCCTCACCAGATTGTTCGCGAGATCGGATGCGCCGGTGAAATCGTCGGCTATGCAGCCCAGCAGAATCGAAGCCATGGTCGTCAAAAGCCCTTGGGAAGTGGTGGCTGATGGAGTGTCGGTGGTGCAGATCGCGTTGCCGTGACTAGGCCACCGGCTTGCCGGCGGGCAATTCAATGCCCGGGAAAATCTTGATCACCGCGCTGTCGTCTTCGCGTGCAAATCCGGCGGTGGACGCCTGCATGAACATCTGGTGCGCCGTCGACGACAGCGGCAGCGGGAATTTGCTGGCGCGTGCCATGTCCAGCACCAGGCCCAGATCCTTCACGAAGATATCAACCGCGGACAGCGGCGTGTAGTCGGCAGCCAGCACATGGGCCATGCGGTTCTCGAACATCCAGCTGTTGCCGGCGCTGTGGGTGATGACCTCGTACAACGCAGCCGGATCAACGCCTTCACGCAGACCCAGGGCCATGGCTTCGGCGGCTGCGGCGATATGCACACCGGCCAGCAACTGGTTGATGATCTTGACCTTGCTGCCGGCGCCGGCGCTGTCGCCGAGCTTGTAGACCTTGCCGGCCATGGCATTGAGCACGGAATCGGCCTTGGCGTAGGCCTCGGGGGTGCCGGCGGTCATCATCGTCATCTCGCCACTGGAGGCCTTGGCGGCTCCGCCCGAAATCGGTGCATCGATGTAGAGCAAACCCCTATCTGCCAGTCGCTTTTCAAGCTGGATCGACCAGTTGGGGTCGACCGTGGAGCACATCACAAAGACGGATCCCACTCGCATGGTGGGGGCACATCCGTTGGGACCGAAAAGTACCTGTTCGGTCTGCTGCGCGTTGACCACCACCGACACCACCACGTCACAAGTGGCGGCCAGATCGGCCGGTGTGTCACAGGCGACACCGCCGTCTTTTGCAAAAGCCTGTGCCACTTCGGGGCGCACATCGCAGACCCGGACCTGGTAGCCGGCGCGGCGCAAAGACTGCGCGATCCCGTTGCCCATGGCCCCTAGGCCAATCACTCCTGCCACTGTTTGCATGGATTGCTCCGTTGACATTGAATTGGGGGCGGCCGGGTCGAACAAGCGGGCCACCCGCGTCGGATTGTCGCCCAAGGACCGGCGCCCGCGACCGGTTCGAGCGCGCGGGATTCAAGAGCTGCTCTGACGGCGCAACATGAACAGGCCGGATGCCACCATCAGGACGATGCCGGACCAGGACCATGCATTGGGGACGTCGCCCCATACCAGCCAGCCCACCAGCAAGGCATAGATCAGCCCGGTGTAGCGAAATGGCGCGACCAGGCTGAGGTCGCCACTGCGCATGCCGATGATGACCAGGTAATAGGCGCTGCTCAGGAACACGCTGGCGACTGCCAGCAGGGTCAGTTGCGTGCCGTCGATGGGGACCCAGCCCTGCAGCAGGCTCCAGGGTCCGGTCAGCAACAACACGGCGATGGAGGTTGTCAAGGTGATCAGGATCGACGGCACGGACAGCGCGATTTGACGTGTGATCAGATCCCGTGCGGTGTGCAGCAAAGTAGCGAACAGGCACATGAGGCTCCAGGCATTGAAAGCGTCGGCGGCCGGCTGCACGATCAGCAGTACGCCTGCGAACCCCCCGGCAATGGCCAGCCAGCGGCTCATGCTGACCTGTTCACGCCAGACGATGGCAGCGTACAGCGCGATGAACATCGGCGAGGCCATGTTGATGGCCGACGCATTTCCGATGGGCAGGTGAAAAAGCGACGTCAGGTAGGCCATGGTTGCCAGCGCGTCGAGCGCCGCGCGCGCCATTACGGGTCGTTGCGTCAGCTGCCGCCACGCGTCAGCCTGCGCCTGCGCGCCGGGTCCCAGCGCCCCCATGAAAAAGGCCGCAACCAGCAGCAGGCCGGTGGCGAAGAGGCCACGCACAAAGATCAACTGCGCAGCCGGCAAGGACGCGCTGACATGCTTGACCAGGGCATCATTGGCGATGAACAAGGCCATGGCCAGACATATGGCCAGGATGCCCTTGCGGTTTGCGGAGTCTGACAGGGGCGACATGTGCCGAGATGGTAGCGTGCACTGTGGGCAGACCATGGCGTGTCCGGCAAGTGACCTCTTGTGGCTGGACTATGTCGTAGCATCGCAGCCATGAACAGCTATTCCCGACATCTGGCGCTGCACGGCAGCACGAATTTCCGCGACCTTGGTGGCTACGTCGGCCGTGAGGGCCGCAGCGTGCGCTGGCGCCGTCTCTTTCGTTCTGACCATCTGGGCGAATTGACGCCGCAGGACGTGGTGACGTTGTCCGGCATGGGGTTGGCGCGGGTCTGTGATTTCAGGGGTGCCCAGGAACGGATGGCACACGCCTGCGTCCTGCCTGGCGTTGCCGTGCACGCCCTGGCGATCGAGCCGACGGTGGTGCAGGGCATGCAGT
>JBKJRR010000186.1:0-4948 GCA_046594635.1 Burkholderiaceae bacterium | reverse complement strand
GTTTCAGATCAATGCCCATTACACCAACGCCTTGCCTGCGGGACACCAGGGTGAAACGCGCAACCAGCGGATCGCGGAATATCTGGTCCTGCATCCCGCGCAATCGGTGCTGGCACTGCCAGAGGGCAACTGGATGGAGTGGCGCCAAGGACAAGCCACGGTGCATGGGCCACAGCCATCGTGGTGGTTTCGCGCCGGGCAAGCACCAACTGCTTTGCAAGGCGGCGGCATCATCACGATTTGATAGCCAGCGCGGTACGCCGATCCGTTTCGTCACCTAAATTCGGACCATCGCCACGGATTCGACACGCGCACCCATGTCCACCCACGACCCATTGACTGTCGAATCTGCCGCGCGGTTGACGCGGATGCGGCGCTTCTCGGGTTGGGTCAGCCGGGTCGGTGCATTACGCGCCACGTTGCTGCTTTGCCTGATCAGCTCCATATGTTCGTTTGGCTTCACCTGGTTGCTGGTGTGGCTCAACCATTCGTCCAGCATGGGCAGCGCAGCCTGGATCTCCTTGCTGGTACCGGTTCCACTCACCTTGGTGTTTGGCGGCATATGCATCTCCCTGGTGATATCACTTGAGCGGGCCTGGGGCCAGATCCATGCGCTGGCGATGCTCGATGGGCTGACCGGCTTGAACAACCGCACCCATTTCATGCCGGCAGCCCAACGTGAGCTGGATCTGGCGCGGCGCCACGGCCAACCGCTGGCCCTGATCGTGCTCGACGTCGACCATTTCAAAACCATCAACGACACCGTCGGTCACCTTGGCGGCGACGACGTGCTGGTGCAGGTCGCGCAGCGGTGCCGGCAGGCGCTGCGCACCACCGACCTGTTGGCCCGGTGGGGTGGAGAGGAATTCATCATGCTGTTGCCCGATACGCCATTGGGCCAGGCGCGTCAATTGGCTGAGCGGGTGCGGCAATCGCTACAGGCCGCGCCGCCTATCGTGGTCAACGGCGAGGCGATCACTGTCACCGCCAGCCTGGGTGCTACAGGTTTTTTGCCTGGGGAAGAACAAAGCCTGGACGAACTGATCCGACGGGCCGACACCGCTCTGTACCTCGCCAAATCGGCCGGCCGGAATAGGGTGTCGATGTCCGACTCTGATCGCCTCTCGGCCAATGACCTGGTGCTGCCCGTGGAATCCGCCGAACAGGCCGAACAAGTCGATCAACGCCGCCAGGCGCCTGCCATCAGCCACTGACTGGTCGCACAGGCCATGACCATGGCCACGTATGTCAACAACTTGCCGTCCTGACCCCAGAACCACAGGCCGGCCACCAGTACCAACACACCTGCAAGCGTATTGGCTGCGGCCTGGCGCCACCAGCCCGGGCCGGCCTGGCGTCCCATGGCCGTCAGGCGGGTCAGCGATGGCAGCGCAAACCCCACCACCAATGCTGGCAAAGCGAAGTTGATCAGGTGAAATAGCAGGTCAATGGCACCCATGGAGGCGTCGATTTTATAATCGGGCCCAAACTCACCTATATGGCTGTCTGGGCACTTGGCATTAACCACACAACCGCGCCGTTGGATCTGCGCGGTCGTCTGGCGTTCGCAAGCGAACAAATCGTGCCGACCCTGCAAGGTTTGCGCAATGCCATGGCGCGTCCGCCTGAGGCAGCGATCGTGTCGACCTGCAACCGGACCGAGATCTACTGCGCAGGTGACAAACCCGAGTTCGAACCGGCACTGGACTGGCTCGCCCGCTCTGGCGGTGTGTCCGGCGCGGTTTTGCGCTCGCACTCTTACACTTTGCAGGGTGGCCTGGCCGCACGCCACGCATTCCGTGTGGCCAGTGGACTGGATTCCATGGTGCTGGGCGAACCCCAGATCCTGGGCCAGCTCAAGGAAGCTGTGCGGGTGGCCCAGCAGGCGGGCGTGCTCGGCTCCACACTGAGCCAGATGTTCCAGCGCTCGTTCTCGGTGGCCAAGGAAGTGCGCTCTTGCACAGAAATCGGCGCCCACTCGATCAGCATGGCGGCTGCCACGGTACGCCTGGCCAGCCAGTTGTTTGAGGATCTGGCCCGGGTCAAGGTATTGTTCATTGGTGCTGGCGACATGATCGAGTTGTGCGCGACCCACTTTGCCGCACGCAATCCGAAGTCCATGACTGTGGCCAACCGCACACTGGAGCGCGGCGAAAAACTGGCGTCGCAACTCGGCGGTTCGGTGATGCGTCTGGCCGAGTTGCCGGAGCGGCTGCACGAGTTCGACGCGGTCATAAGCTGCACGGCCAGCTCGCTGCCCATCGTCGGCCTGGGCGCGGTCGAGCGTGCCCTCAAGCGCCGCAAACACCGCCCGATGTTCATGGTCGACCTGGCTGTTCCCAGCGACATCGAACCCGAAGTCAAAGCGCTGCAGGACGTTTATCTGTATACCGTGGACGATCTGGCCCATGTGGTGCAAACCGGCCGCGCGAACCGGCAGGCCGCCGTGGCGCAGGCCGAAGTCATCATCGATGCGGGGGTGCAGAGCTTCATGCACTGGATCGACCAGCGAGATGCGGTTCCCTTGATCCAGCAACTCAATGCCCAGGCCGATGAATGGCGCCAGGGGGAGATCGTGCGCGCGCGCAAACTGCTGGCCAAAGGCGAGGACGTGGATGCGGTGCTTGAGGCCCTGTCGCGCGGACTGACGCAGAAGATGCTGCATGGCGCTCTGGCCGAACTGCGCGCCGGCGACGCCGACGCGCGCAAACAGGCTGGCTCGGCAGTACAACAGTTTTTCCTGCGCAAGGAACGTTAGCGGCGCCCTTGTACGCCCGGGCTTCGCGGGGCGGCATCCAGCCGGCTTCACGCGGGCCGCGATTCATTTCTTTGTGCTGGCCCGGAGTCACCGGACCATCAAACCGAACCACACCATGAAAGCCTTTTTCCGACAACAGCTTGACCGATACAGCACCCGACTGGGCGAGCTCGAATTCTTGTTGTCGCGCGAAGACATCATGAAAGACATGGCGCAGTTCCTGCTGCTTTCGCGCGAACACTCCGACGTCGCCGCTGTCGCCGGCCGCTGGGTCCGATACCAGCAGCGCGAGACCGACCTGGCCCATGCGCAGGAATTGCGCAGCAGTGCGGCTGGGGACGCCGACATGACAACCCTGGCGCAAGAGGAAGTGGACGCCGCCAACGCGGAACTCACGCAGTTGGCCGCCGAACTGCAGCGTATGTTATTGCCCAAGGACCCGGATGACAGCCGCAATGCCTTCATCGAGATCCGCGCTGGCACCGGCGGCGACGAGTCTGCGCTGTTCGCAGGCGATCTGGTGCGTTTGTACACGCGGTACTGCGAGCGCCGGAGCTGGAAGGCCGAGATCATCAGCGCGTCCGACTCGGAGTTGGGCGGGTTCAAGGAGATCGTACTGCGGGTTGTCGGCCAGAACGTCTACGGAGACCTCAAATTCGAATCGGGTGGTCACCGCGTACAACGCGTGCCGGCCACCGAGACCCAGGGCCGGATCCACACCAGCGCCTGCACCGTGGCGGTACTGGCCGAGCCCGATGAATCGATTGCAATACAGATCAACCCGGCCGACCTGCGCATCGACACCTACCGTGCCAGCGGTGCCGGCGGCCAGCACATCAACAAGACCGACTCGGCCGTGCGCATCACCCATATTCCGACCGGCATCGTGGCGGAATGCCAGGATGACCGCAGCCAGCACCGCAACAAGGCCAAGGCCTTGCAAGTGCTGTCGGCCCGAATCCAGGAGAAGGACCGTGTCGAGCGGGCGGCGCGCGACGCCGCCGAGCGCAAGAACCTGATTGGCTCGGGCGACCGCAGCGACCGAATCCGCACCTACAACTTCCCGCAGGGACGGCTGACCGACCACCGCATCAACCTGACGCTGTACAAGTTGCTGATCATCATGGAAGGTGATCTCGACGACGTGATCCAGGCTCTGCAGGCAGCACAGGCCGCAGCGCAACTCGCGGCGCTGGAAGTCGGCGCCGGCGCCTGACAGGCCCCATCCTTGCAAGGCATGCACACGATCGCCAACAGCCTGGCAAAGGCCCGCGCGGCGGGTCTGGACCGGCTCGACGCTGATCTGCTGTTGCTCCACGCGCTACAGACCGCAACGCCGGGACAGAACTTGCGGCGCAGCTGGCTGCTGGCACACGACGAAGACCTGTTGCCGTCGTCCGTCGACAGCCATTTCCAGCAACTGACACAGCGGCGATGTACCGGTGAGCCCCTGGCCTATATTGTCGGACGCAAGGAGTTTTTCGGACTGGACCTGATGGTCGATCCGAGGGTGCTGGTACCCCGTCCGGACACCGAGGCCCTGGTCGAATGGGCGCTCTCTTGCCTGGATGACCTGTTGCTGCGCCACCCGCACGAATCCTTGCGCCTGCTGGACCTGGGCACGGGCAGCGGTGCCATCGCACTGGCCATAAAACAGGGCCGGCCGAAGGTCGCGGTCGATGCTGTTGAAGCCAGTGCTGACGCCCTGATCCTGGCACGCATCAATGCGTCGGCGCTCGGGCTCGACCTGCAATTGCTGCTGGGCTCGTGGTTCGAACCCGTACGCCAGCGTTACCACGTGATCGTGTCCAACCCCCCCTATATCCAGAGTGATGACCCCCATCTGCCCGCGCTGAACCACGAGCCCATCGCAGCGTTGACCTCCGGTCCAGACGGGCTGAACGACATCCGCCTGATCGTCGCTGGCGCCTGCAGCCATCTCGAACCCGGCGGCTGGCTCCTGCTTGAACATGGCTTCGACCAGGGAGCCCGGGTCACGGCCCTGCTGCAGGCTGAGGGCCTGCAGCACATTGCCGCGCGCCATGACCTTGGCGGGCGCTGGCGTTGTACCGGCGGGCAATGGAATCATGATGACCCGGGATAAGCGGGGTCTTGCGCGGCGCATGACACCAGAAGATGAAATAATCGGCCCACAGATTTCCCCAGGAGAAGCGAATGAGCGACACACAA
>JBKJRR010000201.1:0-3490 GCA_046594635.1 Burkholderiaceae bacterium | reverse complement strand
GCCGCACCGGACAGCGCGGTCTTGCTCCAGCCGCGTTGCTCCGCCAGGATGGCCACGTAGGCGCCGAAAGACTGGGTCAGCAGTGACGACTGCAGGAACTGCAGGGCGGCTGCGGCGCCGGCCATGCGCCAGCCGTAGAAAATCTTCACGCTGCGGCCGAGTTCTCGTGCCTTATCCCCTGGGGGCCAGGATGCGCCCGTTCAGTGGATAGGCCGGGTCGGTGTAGCCCGGTGTCGACGGATGGCCAGCCGGCACCAGCGAATCGACCAGCGCCTCATCCTGCGCGTCAAGCGCAAACTCGACTGCCGGCAGGTAGTCTCGCCATTGCGCCAGCGTGCGCGGGCCGGCGATCACCGAACTGATCATCCCGTTGGCCAGTACCCAGGCAGTGGCGAATTGCGCCAGCGTCACGCCACGATGCTCGGCATGGCGGGCCAGTGTCTGCGCGATCACGAGTGACTCCTGGCGGAACTCGGTCTCGACCATGCGCTTGTCGGCGCGTCCGGCCCGGCTGGTCGGGTCGGGTGCGGCGCCGGGCTGGTATTTTCCAGTCAATACGCCGCGCGCGATCGGGCTGTATGACGCCACGCCGATACCGTAGTGCCGGCAGGCCGGCAGGATTTCGACCTCGGGCATGCGGTTGAGCAGGTTGTAGTAGGGCTGGCAGACCACCGGCGCTGGCGCGCCCAGTTGTCCGGCAATGCGCACCATCTCGGCAATGCGCCAACCGCGGAAGTTCGACACCCCCCAGTAGCGGATCTTGCCGGCGCGCACCATGTCGCCCATGGCGCGTACCGCTTCCTCCAGGTCCATGCCGTCGATGTCGCGGTGCATGTAGTAGATGTCAATGAACTCGGTCTGCAGCCGGCGCAGGCTGGCCTCAACTTCGCGCATCATCCAGCTGCGCGAGTACTGGCCTTCGTTGGTGCGCGCCGACATGGCATTGCCGAGCTTGGTGGCCAGCACCCAATCGTGGCGCTGCGCCTTGATCAGCGCGCCGGTCATTTCCTCCGATGCGCCCTTGGTGTACACGTCGGCGGTGTCGATGAAGTTGACCCCATTCTCATGGGCGTGGGCGACGATGCGTTGTGCCTCGTCTTGTTCGGTCTGATCGCCGAACATCATGGTGCCCAGACACAGGGCGGAGACTTTCAGATTACTTTTGCCAAGTTTGCGGTATTGCATGGGATAAATAAGAGTCAGGGACAAGGAGGAGGCAGGTAGAGCCCGAGTGTTACAGAAATGACGGATCCGGGTTGGCCGGGCTCTTGGATTCGCCGCAGTCGTCCCCAAGTCCTAGAATGGGCCGGCATTCTCCAGCCATTGTTACAAGGTACGAATCAACCGCATGGTCCCACATCTCGTCACGGCGCTCACCGGCCCGATCAATGAACTGGAGCAACGCGTGCTGGACTCCATGCCCGCGATCGAGCGCTGGTTCCGGCTCGAATGGATGGAGCACACGCCGCCGTTTTACAGCTCGGTCGACATCCGCAACGCGGGCTTCAAGCTCGCGCCGGTAGATACCAATTTGTATCCCAGCGGCTGGCAGAACCTGACGCCGGCCATGATGCCGCTGGCCGTGCAGGCGGCCATGGCGGCGATCGAGAAGATCTGCCCCGAGGCGCGCAATCTGCTCATCATTCCCGAGAATGCGACCAAGGACAGTTTTTATCTGGCCGGTGTGGCGCAGCTGCAGCGCATCTTCCACATGGCTGGCATGAACGTGCGGGTGGGGTCGATCAATCCCGAGATCGAGAAGGTCACCACCATCGAGTTACCCAACGGCGAGAAAGTACGGCTTGATCCGGTCGTGCGCACCAAGCGCCGGCTTGGGGTCAAGGACTTCGACCCTTGCACTATTTTGCTCAATAACGACCTCAGCGCCGGTGTTCCCGGCATCCTGGAGGAGATCCACGAGCAATACCTGTTGCCCCCGCTGCACGCCGGCTGGTTCACGCGGCGCAAAAGTCGGCATTCGCAGAGTTACGAAGAGGTCTCCAAGCGATTTGGCAAGCTGCTTGGCGTCGACCCCTGGTTGATCAACCCGATGTTCAACCGCTGTGGCGAAGTTGACATGTCGCATGACGCTGGCATGGAGTGCCTGACCACCAATGTCGATGCCTTGCTGACCAAGATCCGGCGCAAGTACAAGGAATACGGCATCAACGAAAAGCCGTTTGTGGTGATCAAGGCCGACAACAGCAGCACCGGCTTTGGCATCACCACCGTGCGAGACGTCAAGGACCTGGCGCGCATCCGTGCCGATGCCAAGTCCCGGCCGCACCCCCCGCTTGAGGTCATCGTGCAAGAGGGCGTGTTGACCAACGAGCGCATGAACGATGCCATGGCCGAGCCGGTGGTCTACATGATGGACCGTTATGTGGTGGGCGGCTTTTACCGCGTGCATGCCGGCCGCGGCAGCGATGAAAATCTCAACGCGCCAGGCTCGAGTTACGTGCCGCTGGCCTTTGCCGAGAGTGCGCACTTACCTCAACCAGGTGTTCGCCCAGGTGCCAGCGCGCCCAACCGCTTCTACATGTACGGCGTGATCGGCCGCCTGGCCATGCTGGCCGCCAGCTACGAGCTCGAAGCCACCGACCCGGACGCTGAAACCTACGACTGAGCGTCACGCGCAGTTGCTGCATTGGAACATGGGAGTTGTTGCGCCGCAACATAGTGGGTTGAATCTGCCGATCTAGGGCGAAAAGTCTGGTGGTCTAGGCGGTCCGCGGGCGCACAATGCGGCCTTGATTTCCAGCAATTGCGGCGGGTTGCGACCGGCCCTTATCTTTTCTTGTCCACTTCCAAATCTTCCCTTACCGCGCTGACGATCGGCGCGGTCGGCGTTGTTTACGGCGACATCGGCACCAGCGTGTTGTATGCGATGAAGGAGGTGTTCAATTCCGGACACGTGCCGTTCACGCCCGAGAACATCTACGGCATCCTGTCGATCTTCTTCTGGACGATGACCATCATCGTCTCGATCAAATACGTGGTGCTGGTGCTGCGCGCCGACAACCATGGTGAAGGCGGACTGGTCGCCATGCTGGCACTGGCATCGCAGGCGGTCAAAGGCAGTCCGCGTCTGCGTGGCGTGTTGCTGACGGTCGGTATTTTCGGCACAGCCCTGTTCTACGGCGACGGTGTCATCACTCCGGCGATTTCGGTGCTGTCGGCGGTCGAGGGCCTGGAAGTGGTGTCGCCGGCATTCAAGACCTATGTGATTCCGCTCACGCTGGTCATCCTGTTCGTCTTGTTCGCGGTACAAAAGCGCGGTACGGGCGGCATCGGCAAATTTTTCGGACCGATCACGCTGGTGTGGTTCGCGGTGATTGCGCTGCTGGGCGTGTCCCACATCCTGAAGCATCCGGAAATCCTGTACGCCATGAGCCCGCACTACGCGTTGCTGTTCATGTGGCAGCAACCCGGGACCACCTTCATCATCCTGGGCGCCGTGGTGCTGTGCGTCACCGGGGCCGAGGCGCTG
>JBKJRR010000072.1:0-2635 GCA_046594635.1 Burkholderiaceae bacterium | reverse complement strand
CGCCGAACTTGCCACCGAGATTACGCCCGGTTTCGAGGCGCTGGTGTTCAAGGCTTCGCGCGGCATCGAGGACATCTACGAGCTCACCTACATCCGCAAGGACGGCAGCCGCTTTCCCGCGGTCGTCTCGGTCACCGCACTGCGTGATGCGCAGGACACCATCATCGGATATCTGCTGATCGGTACCGACAACACGGCACGCAAGCAGGTCGATGCCGAACGGCAACGGCTGGACCAGGCGCTGCGGGCCACCAACCTCGAACTTCAAGGCGCCAAGACCGAGGCGGAACGAGCCAATCTGGCGAAGTCAGACTTCCTGTCCAGCATGAGCCACGAGTTGCGCTCGCCTCTCAACGCCATTTTGGGGTTCGCACAGTTGATGGACTCCGGACTGCCGCAGCCGACACCGGGCCAGAAGGACAGCATCGACCAGATCCTTCAGGCCGGCTGGTACCTGCTGGAACTGATCAACGAGATCCTCGACCTCGCGCTGGTGGAGTCCGGCAAGCTGTCCCTGTCGCCGGAACCGGTATCGCTCGAAGAGGTGCTCGGCGATTGCAAGTCGATGATCGAGCCGCAAGCGCGCAAACGGGGTATCGCAGTCAGCTTTGAAAAACCGGCGAGCCCCTTGTTTGTCCTCGCAGACCGCACGCGAGCCAAGCAGATTTTCGTCAACCTGCTATCCAACGCAATCAAGTACAACCGGGTCGGTGGCTCGGTTGAAGTGAGTTGCCGTCCGGTTGCTGGCGAGCGTGTGCGCGTGAGTGTTCGAGACACCGGCGACGGCCTGGCGCCGGACAAGCAGGCCCAGTTGTTCCAGCCATTCAATCGTCTCGGCCAGGAGGCCGGCCTCGAGGAAGGCACCGGCATCGGCCTGGTCGTCAGCAAGCAACTGGTCGAGGCGATGGGTGGCTCGATCGGTGTGCAAAGCGCGGTCGGCGTCGGCAGCGTGTTCTGGATCGAATTGCAGGCCACCGACGCCATTGAGGTGCATCGGGCCTCGAGCCTACCCGTGACGGACGCCTCAGCTGAAACCACCAGTGACGCGCTGCAGCGCACCGTGTTGTGCGTCGAAGACAATCCAGCCAATCTGATGTTGATCTCCAGGTTACTCGCGCGTCGACCCGACCTGCGCCTGCTCGGCGCCAAAGACGGCCTCAAGGGAATCGACATGGCGCATGCTGAAAGGCCCGACGTGATCCTGATGGACATCAATCTGCCTGGCATCAGCGGTGTAACAGCACTCAAGTTGCTGGCCGGCAGCCCGGCCACTGCGCACATCCCGGTCATCGCGATCAGTGCGAATGCCATGCCACGGGACATCGAGCGGGGGCTTGAAGCAGGCTTCTTCCGCTACCTGACCAAACCGATCAAGATCAGCGAGTTCATGGAAACGCTGGACCTTGCCCTGGAATGCGCACAATCCCGCTCAGGGGGCAATGAGCTCAAGGCCACGATCGAATGACACTCGAGCTGGGCATCCGCGCCGCCAACATCCTGATTGTCGATGACGAGGATGCCAGCCTGCACTTGTTGCGGCGCATGCTGACCGAGGCGGGCTACACGCACGTCACGGCGACCAATAATCCGTTCGAGGTCTGTGCCCTGCATCGTCAGCATGACTACGACCTGATCCTGCTCGACCTGCAAATGCCCGGCATGGATGGTTTCAGCGTGATGGAAGGCCTCAAGGCACTCGACAAAGACAGCTATACGCCGGTGATCGCGCTCACGGCCCAGCCGCAGCACAAGTTGCGGGCCTTGCGCGCCGGCGCCAAGGACTTCATCAGCAAGCCCTTTGACTTGCTCGAGGCCAAGACGCGCATCCTCAACGTGCTGGAAGTCCGCATGTTGTACCGCAAGCTCGAGGAGACTGTGCGAGAACGTACCGCCGAACTGAGCGAACTTGCCAGCTACCTGATCACCGTGCGCGAAGACGAAAAGGCGCTGCTGGCGCGTGAATTGCACGATGAACTTGGCGCCTTGCTCACGGTCGCCAAGATCGACGTTGCACGTCTGCGTGTCAAACTGCGCGAGGTCCCCGCGCTCGCAGTGCACCTTGATCCGCTCGACCGGCACCTGGACGACGGCATCGCATTGAAGCGTCGGATCATCGAGACTTTGCGGCCGTCGGGGCTCGCTGTCCTGGGTCTGACGCAAACGCTGGAGAGTCTGGCCACCGATGGTAGACCGCGTCTGAACATCGCAATACAGACCGAGTTTGACGAGGTTGAACTCACCGACGAAGGACAGCTGGCGATATACCGCCTGGTGCAAGAGGCGCTGACCAATGTGTCCAAATACGCCAATGCAAGCTGCGTCAATATTTCAGTCAAAAATGAGCCGCCTGTCGTTCGGGTCAGAATTGACGACAACGGCATCGGCTTCGATCTGACCACGCTCAATTCGTCCACGCACGGCATCGCCGGCATGCGCTTTCGGTTCGAGAAGCTCAAAGGCAGTCTGACTATCGACTCTCGTCCCGGAGCAGGCACGCGGCTCGACGCGACCGTGCCGATGGCGGTTGCTGCGGCTGTTGCAAGCCCGTTGAGGCGCTGAGGGCTGGAGCGAGCCTGATCACACGCGCGTTGCCGTCAACGCAAGCGCACCCGGCGCGGATCGGCCCGGCCGCCAC
>JBKJRR010000517.1:0-2691 GCA_046594635.1 Burkholderiaceae bacterium | reverse complement strand
ATTCATTGCCTTCGACTCCCTGCTACCTCAACGGTGCATTCACTCCTTTGTGCGACGCCAAGATCAGCGTCATGGATCGCGGCTTCATCTTCGGAGACGGCATTTACGAAGTTGTGCCGGTCTACCACGGCCGTCCGTTTCGGTTCGCCCAGCATATGGCGCGCCTCGAACGCAGCCTGGTCGAGATGCGCATGACCAATCCCCACACCCGCGAGCAGTGGCTGGGCATTGCCATGGGCCTGATTGGCCACGGCGCCAAGGCCGAAGGTGTTGCACCCGATGCACTGAACCAGCTGGTCTATATCCAGGTGACGCGTGGCGTCGCCATGCGCGACCATGTCATGCCGACCGGCATCGTGCCCACGGTTTTTGCCATGGCCAATGTGATGCGCCCGCCAACACCCGAACAACTCGAAAAAGGAGTGGCCTGCGTCACGGCAGACGACTTTCGCTGGGAGAAGGCGCACATCAAGAGCACCAGCTTGCTCGGCGCGGTGTTCTCGCGCCAGATCAGCTTTGACGCAGGCGCAGTCGAGACCGTGATGTTCCGCCGGGGCTTTCTCAGCGAAGCCGCGGCCAGCAATGTCTGGGCGGTCAAGGATGGCGTGGTTATTGGCACGCCCAAGGACAATCTGGTACTGGAGGGCATCCGCTACGGCCTGATCGAGGAGTTGTGCAAATCGCTGGGACGACCCTACCGGCTGCAGCGCCTGAGCCGCGAAGAAGTTCTGGCCGCCGACGAATTGCTGCTGACCAGCGCAACCAAGGAAGTGCTGGCGATCACCTTGCTGGACGGCCAGCCGGTTGGCAATGTGGCGCACTGCGGCCATCCCGGGCCGGTTTGCCAGGAGCTGTATGCGGCTTATCAGGCTGCCAAACTCACCGACGGCGAATGAATATTCCTCTGGCGAGCGTCTCGGCTGGAATCCAAGCATGGCAACTGTCAACGAATCCCTGATCGAGTACCCGTCCCAATTCCCCATCAAGGTCATGGGGGAACGGGTCGAAGGCTTCGTGCACGCGGTGACAACTGTGGCAAAACACTTCGACCCCGGATTTGATGCGGCCAGCGTTGAACTGCGGGAAAGCAGTGGTGGGAAGTACATCGGCGTGACCATTACCATCACGGCCACCAGTCGCGAGCAACTCGACGAGTTGTACCGGACCTTGTCGACACACCCGATGGTCAAGATCGTTCTTTGACCGCCATGGTGGTGCAGACACGCTTGCTGGGTCGGGTGGACTATGCGCCCACTTACCAGGCGATGCAGTCGTTCACCAGCGCGCGCGACTCCGAAACCGAGGACGCCCTGTGGGTGTGCGAGCACCCGCCGGTCTATACGCAAGGCCTGGCTGGCAAGGCGGAGCATGTGCTGAACCCCGGCGATATCCCGGTCGTGTTGACCAACCGCGGTGGGCAGATCACCTACCACGGACCAGGGCAGGTTGTCGCCTATCCGATGGTCGATTTGCGACGTGCAGGTTACTTTGTCAAGGAATATGTCTATCGGGTCGAGGAGGCGGTGATCAAGACGCTGGCCCATTTCGGCGTGACTGGCCACCGCGTTGGTGGCGCACCGGGAATCTACGTGCGTCCGGATGACCCTGGGGCGCATGCGTCGCTGGCGCAGCGCCCGACCCGGCGCATCGGCCCGTCTGCGCCGGACGGCACGCCCGTGCCCGGCCCGGTCCCCGTCGACTTCACCGGTCTGGGCAAGATCGCAGCCCTGGGCATCAAGGTCAGCCGCAACTGCACCTACCACGGTGTCGCGTTGAACGTGCAGATGGACCTCGAACCCTTTGCGCGCATCAACCCCTGTGGTTATGCCGGCCTGCAAACGGTGGACCTTTCTACAATAGGTGTATCCGTCGGCTGGTCCGAGGCGGCAGAAGTGTTGAGCACGAAGCTCGCGACCTACCTGGCACCGTGACCGCTAACGCACCGACTTATGAGCAATCCCACCCCCGATGTGGTCCGAGAGGCCCAGTCCACCCAAAACTATGACGCCAGCGCCAAGCACAAGGCTGGGGCCAAGTTGTCGCGCATTCCGGTCAAGGTCGTGCCCGGTGAAATTCTGAAGAAGCCGCCATGGATCCGGGTGCGGGCCGGCTCGCCGACCACGCGCTTTTACGAAATCAAGGACATCCTGCGCAAGAACAAACTGGTCACGGTCTGTGAAGAAGCCTCCTGTCCCAACATCGGTGAGTGTTTCGGCAAGGGCACGGCAACTTTCATGATCATGGGTGACAAGTGCACCCGCCGCTGCCCGTTCTGCGACGTGGGCCATGGCCGCCCGGACCCGCTGGACATGGATGAGCCGCTGAACCTGGCCAAGACGATTGCCGCGCTCAAGCTCAAGTACGTCGTCATCACCAGCGTGGACCGTGACGACCTGAAGGACGGCGGCGCCGGCCATTTCGCCGAGTGCATCAGCAAGGTTCGCGAGCTGAGCCCGATGACGCAGATCGAGGTACTGGTGCCCGACTTCCGCGGCCGCGCCGACCGTGCGCTCAACATCCTGAAGGCCGCACCGCCGGACGTGATGAACCACAACATGGAGACTGTGCCTCGCCTGTACAAGGAAGCGCGACCGGGTTCCGACTACCAGTTCAGCCTCGACCTGCTCAAGCGCTTCAAGGAGGCGGTGCCGGGCGTGCCGACCAAGAGCGGCATCATGGTCGGCTTGGGTG
>JBKJRR010000452.1:0-9338 GCA_046594635.1 Burkholderiaceae bacterium | reverse complement strand
GAGAAACGCACCCCCAGCGACTTGAGCTGGTCCATCTTGGTCACGGTGTCGCCCACGTCGTCGAGCACCAGGCTCTCGGTGAGTTCGAGCTTGAGGCGCGCAGGATTGGCACCGGTCTGCTGCAAGGCCTGAGCGACCTGCTGCACGAACTGGGTGTCGCGAAACTGGCGCGCGCTGACGTTGACCGCCAGCTCCAGTGCCTGCATCTGTGCATCATCTTGCCAGGCCTTGAGCTGCAGACATGCGGTGCGCAGCACCCATTGTCCGATCGGCAGGATCAACCCGGTCTCTTCGGTCAACGGAATGAAGTCCATCGGCGGCACCATGCCGCGCTGCGGATGGCTCCAGCGCAGCAGGACTTCGGCGCCCACGACCGTGCCCAGCTGATTGACCTGAGCCTGGAAATACAGCGTGAACTGTTCCTGCTCCAGCGCTTCACGCAGGTCCTTCTCCAGCGAGGTGCGGGCCGCAATGGCGGCCTGCATCAGAGGGTCGTAGAAGCGAATGGCATTGCGTCCGGAGGTCTTGGCCTGGTACATAGCGATATCGGCCTGCTTGAGCAAATCGTCCAGCGAATGGGCATGCCCGTTGAACAGCGTGACGCCGATACTGGGTGTGCTGATCAGCGAGTGCTGATCGAGCAGATAGGGCCGGTTCAGCGCGGCCAGGATCTTCTCGCCGATCAACTCGGTCTGGGCTGCGGCATTGGGCGCGGGCATGTCGAGGTCCTCGAGCATCACCACGAACTCGTCGCCACCCAGACGCGCCACCGTGTCGGCCTCGCGCACACATGCGCGCAGCCGATTGGCGACTTGCAACAGCAAAAGATCGCCGACATCATGCCCCAGGGTGTCGTTGATGGTCTTGAAGTGGTCCAGATCCATGAACATCAAGGCCCCCAGGCGACCACTGCGCGCGCTTGCAGCAAGCGCGTGCTGCAGTCGATCCATCAGCAGACGGCGGTTGGGCAACTGGGTCAATGGATCATAAAAGGCCAGTTGCTCGATCTCGCGTGCAGCAGACTTGCCGGCGGTGATGTCGCGCGAAATCACGATGAATCGGGGTGACGCCGTCGTATCCCCACCCTTGCGCGCAATCGACAACTCGAACCAAGTGTCGGAGCCGCCATGCGGCAAAACGAATTGCGTGCCGGTGGAGGATCCCGTGTCATTGGCCTGCTGCAGTGACTGCATGATCGCCTGCACCGCAGATGGCGGAAGATGGTCGGCGATCCGTCCGTTGGTGAACAGGCCGGGCGCTACCGCCAGCAGGGCCGGGTGTGGTGCGTGGGAGCTGTAGTACTGCCCGTCCAGACCGAGCTCGAGCAGCGAGTCGGGCATCGCGTCGAGCGTGGCTTCCAGTTGCGCCTTGCCCTGCAGTATCTCGCTGCGCGCCTGCCCCATGCGCCCGAGGTAGCGCAGGGACAACGCGGCGACCACCAGAATCATCAGCGCGATGGGTGTAGCCACGATGAGAATCAGGGTGCGATCGTCGCGCCAGTCCTGCAGCGCGGCCTCGATCGGCACACTGGCGGCGATCGAGATGTCACCGTACAGCGTCGGGCGCATCACCACGATCGCCGCTTGCCGGCTCAGGCGTGCCGGTGCAAACGCGTTGCGCTTGTCGCGCATCAAACCATCCAGTGCCGGCTTCAGGATGACTCCGGTCTGGGCTTCGGCCGCTGGCATACTCGACAGCAACAGTCCGTCGCCGCGTTCGAGCGTGATCTCCAGCCCGGGAATGGTTACGCCCTGGGACATCACCGCTCCGAGCAAGGGCACGCGCACTTCGGCCAGCGCCACGACCCGGGTGGTGTCGGCCAGCTTGATGCTGCGTGCCATGTACAACACCGGTTCGGAACTCGAAAAGCTGATCACGGGCGCGCTGATGGTCAGTGTCGGTACACGTTGTCGAAGCACCTCGGCCAGAAATCCCTCTGGCAACTCCAGGGCGATCTGTCGACCAGATCGGCTCGATGACGCAACAATTTCGCCCTGCGGTGTCACCAGCGCCAGGTGGCCTACCAGCAGGTTCTGGTTGTCTGACGCGCGTAGTTGACGGGCGGCCAGTTCCACGTCCAGCCATTCCAGAACCAGACTCGATGCGCGCAGCACCTCGTCCATGCTGGCCAGCAGGATGTCGATGCTCAGCAGATTGCGGTTTAGCGCCGATTCCGCGCCCGCCACAAAGCGGTTGGCATCACGTTCGGCCCCATCCAGCGCCGCCTGGCGTCCCTGCGTGATCAGTGTTGCGGCCACCAGTGCCAGAATTGCCAGAAACATCGTGGCCCCGGCCAGGATCGTCAGGCGAACGCGCTGGGGCAAGCCCGTCAATGCCGGCACATCGTCGCGCGACGATGTGCCGGTCACGGCGAGCCTTGCGCGGTGATGCCGTGCATCGGTCCGATGGTCTGGTTCCAGGTGTCCGCACAACTCGGGCCACAGCGGCGCAACCAGTTGGGCAGGATGCGTGTGCGCAGCACTTCCTGGCGCAAGGTATTGTCCTGCGGCGTCAGCGGCACCGCCACCATTTTGCCCTTGCGCCCTTCGCGGCAGGTTGGGGCACCTGTATTGCAGGCCAGCCCGTCCGCGGTATCCTTTTCACTGGCCAGCCAGATCTGGGCCTCGAGCTTGGGCAGTTCATTGCGCAGCAGGACACGCAACTCTGGCTCCAACGCACTCCAGGAATCCTGGTTGGCAGCAAATATCGACAAGCCCCATGTGATCGGCATCGCATAGATATGGGTCGCAATTTCATGCAGACCCAGCGTGTTGCCGGTCATGGTGCCGGTGACGGCACAACTCACCGTACCTATGCGCATCTGCGGCATGACATCGCTCATTGACGTCACGACTGGCACCGCACCAAAGGCCTGGACGAAATCTGCCACCGTGGAGCCCGATACCCGCACGCGCTGGCCGGAAAGATCGCTGAGCCGGCTGATCGGTCGATTGCAGAACACCATCTGGGCCGGATAGACGTAGACCGCCAGCAACTCAATGCCGTAGCGTTGACGCAGCGTCGTCTCCAGGAACGGCCGAAATGCGGCGACCGTCTTCTTCAAGCTTGCCATATCCTGATGCAGGCCGGCCAGGTCGGCCGCGCCGATTTCGGCGTCCTGCGCGGCAACCCGGCTGATCTGCGCGGTGCCAAAGGGAATCACCCCCATCTGGATCAGCCGCAACATGTCCTGGGCCGGAACACCGGCGCGGTCAAACGGAACAATCTCGGCGGTGAATCGTCCCTGGCTCAATTCGCTCAGCTTGCGGGCCCAGAACGGCTCCTCGTGTTGAACATACTGTTTGATGCCTGCGAGGCCACCCACGATGCGCAGTTTCTGGGTCGACGGTGTTTGGCCACTGGCAATGGCAGTGGCGAGCGCACAACCCAGGAACCATGCGGCCAGTCGTGTGGTGCGAGCGAAGAGCCATCGGTGCCAGGGTGCCTTGCGATGAGGAAGAGAAATAGATTCAGTTGTCTGCATTCAAGCTCGTTACATGGCAGTTCTTGCCGTGCGCGGTTGTCTCCGATGGTTCTGAGAATTTCCTGAGCCTTCACCGTACCATGTGCCGCGGCGGGCACAAACAGAAGAAACTCAGGGGAGGGATGCGTTCGCCTACGGGATAAAGCCCATGGCGCGATTTTCGCGTACTTCGGGCTTGAGTCGATGTTCCGCCTCGAGCTGCTCAAGAAACTCCATCGGCTCGAGCGTGGTGTCGAGTATGGCGCCTTGCCGGTTGACGGACGCAAAATCTCCCGGGCACAACTGATCGAGCAAGGCCAGACGCTGCTGCATGTCTTTGGTCAGGCGTGTGGCGTCACCTGCCAGTGCCTCGGTAATGAACATCTGCTGGCGTTGTTCGTACGCCAGCGGTTTGAACCGGATCTTGAACGTGAAGCGGCGCAAAGCCGCCTGATCCAACCGTTCGAACAGGTTGGTGGTGCAAATGAATATGCCGGTGAAGCGCTCCATGCCCTGCAGCATTTCATTGACTTCGCTGATCTCGTAGTGGCGCTGCGCACCCCGTCGGTCCTGCAAAAAACTGTCGGCCTCGTCCAGCAGAAGCACGGCTTTTTCTGCCAGTGCGTCGCGAAACATCGCTGCCATCTGCTGTTCGGTTTCGCCCACGTACTTGCTCATCAGATCGCTGGCCTGGCGCACCATCAACGGTTGCGCGAGTGCCTGGGCAATGTGCCGCGCCAGCGCCGTCTTGCCACTGCCTGGCGGGCCATGGAAACACAAGCTGCCGTGGCCGCGCGCGCGCAGGGCCTGCACCACGCGCGGCAGTTCGAAACGGCATTCGACGTTGAGGTGGCCCAGGTCGTATTGGGTCACCATCTGCTGCGCCAGGTCGGGTTCGGAATTGCGGCCCAGCGCCTGGTCTGCATTGCGCAGTTGACGTTCGATCAGCTTTTCGCTGGCGTCAGGCTCGGTCGACGCGTCCGTCTGCGCTTGGGCCAGGCTGGCGAAACGCACGGCGGTGCGGATCTGCGCCGGCGTCAGGCCTTTGCGCAATGCGAGACGTGCGACGAACCCCTCGGACACCGTGACGCCTTCGAGCGTCTTGCGCACCACACCTTCGCGTGCGCCCGGCGGTGGAGATTTGAGTTCCAGGTGGTAGGCAAAACGGCGGCGGAACGCCGGATCGATCTGCTCGATGCGATTCGTGACCCAGATCGTGGGTACGTTGTTGGACTCCAGGATCTGGTTGACCCAGGCCTTGCCGCTGACGCTGCCGTTGCTGGGCGTCGCCACCTGCTCGGCCCGCGCCAGCAATTGCGCGGCTTCACTGGAAATCGGCGGAAACACATCCTCGACTTCGTCGAACAGCAGTGCCGCGTTTTCGCTTCCCTTGAGGAAAACCTGGGCAATCTGAAGCGACCGGTAGCGGTCGCGACCGCTCAGAGAATTGCCGTCGCGGTCAGCATATTCGACTTCAAACAGCTCCAGCCCGGCCGCCTGTGCCACCACCTTGGCCAGTTCGGTCTTGCCCGTGCCCGGTGGGCCGTACAGCAGGATGTTGACGCCGGACTCCCTGCGCGCCACGGCATTGCCAAGCAAGCTGCGCAGCACGTCTGCTTCTTCCATCACGAACGAGAAATCGTTGAAGTTCAGAGCGCTTTTGCTGGCTGGCCGTGTGAACACCGCCATCAACTCGGCGCGGTCGCGGTACTCGCGCATCAACACGGGTGGCAACTTTTCGCTGACCTTCATCAGATCGGCCAGATCGGTGATGTTGTGTTCGGAGATCAGGTTCTCGACCAGCCCGATGCGTTCGAGCCGCGAGCCCGCGCGCAGCGCCTCGCCCACTTCGCTGGCGTTGACCTCGGCCAGCTCCGCGATGGCCGCATAGGCCTCGGGCGCGTTGCTGACCTTGAATTCGACCAGGATGCTGCGCAGGTCGCGTTGATAACGTGCCAGCGTGCCATACAACAGCAAGGCACGCTCGGCTTTGTTCAGTTGCAGCAGGCCGGCAAGCGCGTCAATGTTCTTCTCGACCAGTGTCGAGTGCTTTTTCAGGCTTTGGGTGAGCCACTCGCCGGTCACCGCCAGCAACGAGATCAGGTCCTTGGGCTGGTCCTTGGCATACTCGTCGAGGTAAAAGAACAAGCTGCCTTCTTCATAGGGCCCGCGCCAGACGCCGTGACGCTCCAGAAACGGCGTGTCGCGCAGATTTTCGTGTCCGCGCCAGTACTCATTACCCACACAGCGGCGCACCAGGAATGCGCGCACCCGGGCCAGGATCGGCGCTGGCCAGACCAGGTGGCGCCCAGCCAGCGCCACGACGCTGTTGAGGTCGCGCCGGACGTTGAAGTTGGAGCCGCGACGCGCAGCCAGCGTCAACACGAAATGCGAACACATCAGGTCCAGTACCGGGGCGTTCTTGAGCCCCGGCGAGGCCAGTACCGGCTTTCCGGCGAGTTCGCTCAACAACCGTTTCACCATCGACGCCTCCGATAGCGACGTGCGTGGCAATTACCATAACGCAGGTCGCTACCGGATGGAATACCCGGGTCATAAATAGGACTTAATTGCGGACCTGAAAGCGCTTGTAGAACGTGTGCCGGCCAGATGCAGCAGGCTTCGGCTTCGCGAATCCGCTAAGCTCGCCCGCATGGACAACGCATCATTGCAATCGGCCTTGGGCATGTACTTCGCGCCCTGGGTTCAGTCGCTCGATCTGCAGGTTCGCTCGGCTGACGCGCAGGGCGTGTGGGTACTTCTGCCCCAGCAAGCGCAATTGTCACGGGTCGGTGGCATGGTCTGCGGCCAGGCCATGATGGCTGCCGCCGACACCTGCATGGTGCTGGCGTTGATGCAGCATTGGGGCGAGTTCCGACCCTGCACCACGGTGCAGATGAACACCAGCTTTCTCAAGCCACTCGCGGGTCAGGACGCGTTGATCCACGCGCGCGTCATCCGGGCCGGCAAGACATTGGCGTTTGGTGAGATCGACATCCAGGGAGCGAACGACCTGCGCAGCGTATGTCGCGCCAGCGCCACCTACGCGTTGTTGTAACGGCGCTACACGGTTCACGTCCATGCGTCTGCTCTTGCGCCTGTTGCTACTGTTGATTCTGTTGGTGCCACTGTTGGCGACGGGGCTGATCTACCTGAGCATCGACGACACCGCGACGGTGAAGAGTCAGGCTCTGCTGACGCCCGAGCATGTCGAGCGGGCGCGCTTGCTGCTGGCGCGCCATGATCCGCGCACCATGCGCGCGGGGGTGTTGCGCTCGATCGTGGTGTCCGAGGCAGACCTGGACCTGGCCGCCAGCTACCTGCTCAACCGATATGCCAAGGGTGCCAGCCGTGTCGTGTTGCACGACGGTGCCATCAACGTGCGTGCCAGCCTGAACTTGCCGGTCAATCCAATCGGTCGATTCATCAACCTGGACCTGACATTGCACGAAACGGACGGATTGCCGCGCATCGACGCGCTGCGTCTGGGTCGCGTGCCGCTACCGGGGTTTGTCGGCAATTGGCTGCTCGAACGGGGCGTGGACCGTTTGCAGCAGACGCAACAGTTGGCGGCGGCGGCCGATGTGATCCGCCAGGTGCGATCGCGCGACGGTTTCCTGATGGTCGACTTCGAATGGAACGAAGTCACATCGGGTCGGCTGCGGGCGGCGCTGGTCGGTCCACAGGAGCAGGCACGCTGGCGCGTCTACCAGGACCGGCTGGTAGAGCTGACGACCCAGGCCGTCGTCCCACGCATGGTGTCGCTGGACCGGTTGCTGGGCCCGTTGCTGCAGCTGGCACACGAGCGTGGCAGCGCAGGTGCAGACGTGGCGCAGGAGAGCCGATCGGCGCTGATCGTGCTGGCGTTTTATATCAACGGCAAGGGTTTGTCGGCCCTTTTGCCGCAGGCGCGCGACTGGCCAAGGGCGAAGCGCCGCGTGGTGACCTTGGCCGGGCGTACCGACCTGACGCAGCATTTCACCATTTCCGCGGCCCTGGCGGCCACAGCCGGCAGCCCTTTGGCGGACGTGGTCGGTGTGTACAAGGAAATGGACGACGCCCGTGTGGGCAGTGGGTTCTCGTTCAACGATCTGGCGGCAGACCGCGCCGGTACCCGCCTGGGCGCACTGGCCGTGTCCGATGCGACCGGACAATTGCGCCTGCGCAAGGCGGTGGCCGCCGGACTGCAGGAAAACGATTTGATGCCCGAGGTGCGGGACCTGCCCGAGTTCATGCGCCAGGACGAGTTTGTGCGCCGCTTTGGCGGCGTCGGACAGCCCCGTTATCAGGCCATGGTGCAGCGGATCGAGCAACGCCTTGCCGCCTTGGCGCTGTACCGCTGAGTCTGGAGCGGCGCACAAGCGGGTCGGGTGGGGTGAGGATGGGGATAAAATCGTCGGCTACCCCCTCAGACTTGACCGTAAGGAACCCCATGTCCGCAAACCATGCCAGCCACGAAGCCGCGTCGCACGATCCGGTCGAGAAGATCGTTCCCCTGATGCCGATTGTGTTGCCGGTGGCTGGCGGCGTGCTGATCTTCCTGCTGGCCTTTATCGCCGTGTTCATGGCCTGACTGCTTCCGCGGTCCGCTGCAGCATCCTGTCACAGGTGCTGCACGCATTCGGGATTGCCTGCAATGGGCACCAGATCCCGGTTCCATTTCTCCCCTGCCTCCCAGTCGACAATTGCCGCATTGCAGGTTGTTGGCCGTGGTGTCGCATTCCGGTGATCGGCGCGCTCAGCACGCGCCAAACAATCGACAGCCCGGACTTTGTACCGGAAAAGTGTGGCAAGTTCGACACGACGCGACGCCACCATCGTCGCGCGCATAAAGCCATAAGCGCTTTGCATAACCTTTCGCCTTTTTGACTGGGTTCATGCAAGGTGGGTTCATAGAATCTTCATCAAGGTAGTCGCCGACCTGGCCATTGCTGCGCAGTGGTGACGAGCGGTTGCCGTCTCGGCCTTTGCATGCCAGTCACTTCCTGTGGAAGCCGATTTCTCAAAACAGATATCCGCCGTTGCCCGGCAATACGGTCTGTTTCGAAAAACAGGATTCAACTTCAGGAGTTTTTTCATGAATGCTCGCATTGAACCGGCGGTGGCGCTGCAAGCCCCCGCCTTTGTCCAGAACAAGGCCTTGGTCGCCTGGGTGGCCGACGTGGCCGCGCTGACCAAGCCCGACAAGGTGCACTGGTGCGATGGCTCACAGGACGAATACGAGCGCATGTGCCGGTTGCTGGTCGATGGCGGCACCTTCCGCAAACTCGATCCGGTCAAGCGGCCGAACTCCTATCTGGCATGGTCCGATCCGGGCGACGTAGCGCGTGTCGAAGACCGCACGTTTATCTGTGCAGACACCAAGGAGGACGCAGGTCCGACCAATAACTGGATGGCTCCGCAGCAGATGCGCGCCTTGTTGCAGCATGGCCAGGCCGATGGAACCCCGGCGCTGTTTGACGGCTGCATGCGGGGCCGCACCCTGTACGTGGTGCCATTTTCCATGGGGCCACTGGGCTCGCATATCTCGCATATCGGCATTGAACTTTCGGACAGTCCGTATGTGGTGGTCAACATGAAGATCATGACCCGCATGGGTCGGGCCGTGTATGACGTACTCGGCACCGACGGCGCCTTCGTGCCGTGTGTGCATTCGGTGGGTGCGCCGCTGGAGCCAGGCCAGACCGATGTGGCATGGCCGTGCAACAAGACCAAGTACATCGTGCATTACCCCAAGACCCGCGAGATCTGGTCCTACGGCTCCGGGTATGGCGGCAATGCCTTGCTGGGCAAGAAATGTTTTGCGCTGCGTATTGCGTCCAACATGGGCCGCTCGGCGTCGAATGGAGCCGGAGGTGATCCGGGCTGGCTGGCT
>JBKJRR010000325.1:0-14651 GCA_046594635.1 Burkholderiaceae bacterium | reverse complement strand
GCACAAAAACTTCGCCCGGCTCCAGCCCGGTGATCTGATTGGCCGGCACCCGGCTGTCCGAGCAGCCGATCCACATGTACCGCGGCTGCTGCTGTGCCATCAAGCTGGTGAAAAAGCCCGGCCGTTCGGCTTCCATGCGCGCGGCCCATTCACGGTTGTGGGCAAACAGTTCCTCAAGGGAGGTGATGGTCATCGGATGATTGTGCCTAAGTAGTAATACGTGAGACGATTAAAGACAGCAATTGTCACCGCCGACACGCAGCGGTTTTAAGCAGCGGCGCCGCGAAATCACATGGTCTCGGCGAAAAGCTCCCGGCCGATCAGCATGCGCCGGATCTCGCTGGTGCCGGCGCCGATTTCGTACAGCTTGGCATCGCGCCACAGACGTCCGAGCGGATATTCGTTGATGTAGCCGTTGCCACCAAACAACTGTATGCCTTCGCCCGCCATCCAGGTGGCCTTCTCGGCGCACCACAGGATCACCGAGGCGCAATCCTTGCGCACCTGACGCACATGCTCCGTTCCCAGCGCGTCGAGGTTTTTGCCCACCATGTAGCAATAGGAGCGCCCGGCCTGCAGCACCGTGTACATGTCAGCCACCTTGCCCTGGACCAACTGGAATTCGCCAATGCTCTGACCAAACTGCTTGCGATCGTGGATGTAGGGCACGACGTTGTCCATCACCGCCTGCATGATGCCGATGGGCCCCGCCGACAGCACAGCGCGCTCATAGTCCAGGCCACTCATGAGCACCTTGGCGCCGCGGTTGAGACCGCCCAGGATGTTCTCTTGCGGAACCTCCACGTTATTGAACACCAGTTCGCCGGTATGGCTGCCACGCATGCCGAGCTTGTCGAGCTTCTGGGCGATCGAGAAGCCCTTCATACCCTTTTCGATCAGAAACGCGGTGACACCACGCGCTCCGAGCTCCGGCTCGGTCTTGGCATAAACCACCAGGGTATCGGCGTCCGGGCCATTGGTGATCCAGAACTTGTTGCCATTGAGCAGGTAATAGCCACCCTTGTCCTCGGCCTTGAGCTTCATCGAGATCACGTCGCTTCCGGCGCCCGATTCGCTCATGGCCAGCGCGCCGACATGTTCGCCGCTGACCAGTTTGGGCAGGTATTTTTTGCGCTGGGCGTCGCTGCCGTTGCGCTTGATCTGATTCACGCACAGGTTGCTGTGCGCGCCGTAACTCAGGCCCACAGAAGCGGACGCACGGCTGATTTCCTCCATTGCGACCATGTGCGCCAGATACCCCATGCCGACGCCACCGTACTCCTCGCTGACCGTGACGCCAAGCACGCCGAGAGCACCCATCTTTGGCCACAAGTCCATCGGGAACTGATCGCTGCGATCGATCTCGGCCGCGCGCGGCGCGATTTCTGCCTGGGCAAACTCGCGTACTGTGTCGCGCAAGGCATCGATGTCGCTGCCGAGTTGAAAGTCAAGGCCGGGCATGGGGGTCATGGAATGTCTCCTGGTATCTGGAATCTGTCGGGACGAGCATCTAACGGGCTATGGCGTCAATATGTCCTGGCTACCGGCACCAGGGTTTGCTGCATGACGGCGCAATCAGTGGATTTTCCGCTGCCATCGATATGCACGACCATCGCGCTGGTCACGATGATGCGCCGCCCTGCGCGGACCACACGACCGGTGGCGCGCAACTCGCCACCGCGCAGCGATGCCAGAAAATTGATCTTGTATTCGACCGTGGTCACTTCGGCGTCGTCAGGCGCGACGGTCAAGGCGGCATAACCGCCAGCGATGTCGGCCAACGCCCCTATGGCGCCACCATGAAAGCTGCCCTGCTGCTGCGTGATCCGCTCCCCATACGGCAAGGCCACGACACACAGACCCGGACCGACCTCCAGCAGGCGCGCGCCCAAGTGAATCATCATGCCCTGGCGCTCGAAGCTGGCCAACACGCGCCGGTGCAATTCGGTGTGCGGCAGCGCAGCAGCGGACGGACTACTCATGGTCGGGAATCTTTCACGCAGGCATTGACGTTTACGTAAACGTCAATTATGTCCGAACTCGCATTGCATGTCACCCGATCAGGCCGCCACACCGCTGGTCACCCGGCTGTGGCGCGCTTCTCTGCCTTGGTCAGCAAGGCCTTGGCTTCTTTTTCGTGGGTTTTGACCTCGTCCAGATTGGCAACCAGGTCGGTCATCTGCTGCTCCAGCGCCAGTCGATGCGAAGCGAGAACCGTCAGGAATTTGCGCAATTGCGCCGTCGTGTCGCGCGGACTGTCATAAACGTCGATGATGTCGCGGGCTTCGGTCAGCGAAAGGCCGAGCCGCTTGGCGCGCAGAGTCAATTTGAGCCGCGTACGGTCTCGCGCACTGTAAACCCGGCTGCGACCACCCGGGCCACTGCGCTCCGGTTGCAACAGACCCATGTCTTCATAGAAGCGGATTGCGCGGGTCGTGAGATCAAACTCGCGCGCCAGATCACTGATCGTGAATTGTTGAGCCATAAAAAAGAGGGACATACCGGGCAATCGCACACGATGCCCAGGTGACAACGCGCGCGAACAACCCTTCATACAATACCTGATTAAAACTGACGTTTACGTAAACGTCAAATGATCCGAGGGCACAGAATGAACGAACTCGAAAGCCAGTTGCATTACCCGATGGGTGATGCCATGCCCGAGCCGGGTCAGACCCTGGAAGTGGCACCAGGTGTGCGCTGGATCCGGATGTCGCTGCCTTTCGCGCTCAACCACATCAACCTGTGGCTGCTGCGAGACGAACTGAACGGACGCCAGGGCTGGAGCATTGTCGATTGCTGCATCGACCGCCCCGAGTCCAGGGCCCAGTGGGAACAGGTTTTCGCTGCGTCGCTCGAAGGACTACCGATCCTGCGCGTGATCGTGACCCATATGCATCCGGATCACATTGGACTGGCGCACTGGTTGTGCGAGCGCTGGAATGCCCGTCTGTGGATCAGCGCCACCGATTACAACGTGGCGCGTCTGGGCGCTCTGGGACCGTCCGGATTTGGCGGCGAGGCGGCGGCAGATTATTTCGCCTCCCACGGACTGAACGACCCGGCATCGGTTGAACAGATCAAGGCACGCACGCGCTACTTTCCAAGCCTTGTGCCCAGCGTGCCGGCGCAATACCGGCGCATGTCCGATGGCGATGTGCTGACCATCGGCGGGCGTGAATGGCGCTGCATCAGCGGCTACGGTCATGCGCCGGAACATATTGCCCTTTCGTGCGACGCGTTGCGTGTGCTGATCGGCGGCGACATGATGTTGCCACGCATATCGACCAATGTCAGCGTCTACGAGGTCGAGCCCGAGGCCAATCCGCTCAAGCTGTTTCTCGACTCCATCGACCGATTCCGCGACTTGTCCGACGACACGTTGACCTTGCCATCGCACGGCAAGCCTTTCACCGGCCTGCACATCCGGATTGCCCAACTGCATGACCATCATCGCGACCGTCTGGCGGAGGTCATGCAGGCCTGCGGCGAGCGCGCCCATCACGCTGCAGACATCCTGCCCATCATGTTCCGACGGCCGCTGGACCTGCACCAAAAGACTTTTGCCATGGGCGAAGCCGTCGCGCATCTGCACACCTTGTGGTTCGAAGGCAAGCTGGTTCGCGAACTCGGCGTCGACGGCGTCTACCGCTTCACTGCTGCCCTCTGACGCGCGACGGCACCGCCTATCAGGACCAGGTCGGTACGGCCTCGTCCTTGAGTTGTCCGCGCAAGGCCTCGTAGTCGGGCACGATGGTACGGACCGTATCCCAGAAACGCGGACTATGGTCCATCACTCGCAGGTGGCTCAACTCGTGCACCACGACGTAGTCAATGACGCTGGCACGGAAATGGATCAGCCGCCAGTGCAGTCGGATCGCGCCGTCGGCCCGCGCACTGCCCCAGCGGGTACCGGCACTGCTCAAGGACAGTTTGCGCCATTGCACCTGCAGGCGCGGTGCGAAATGGTCCAACCGCTCGGCAAACAAGCGCTTGGCCTGGCGCATCATCCAGGCCTGGACCGCATCGCGTATCTGCTCCGGGCTGGCATGTCGCGGTAGATCCAGTTGCAACTGATGGCGCACCGCTCCGGACGCATCCGGTGGCCCCATACTTAACACCGCCCCCGCTGCGTCAACCGAGTGGTGCGGGTTCAGCACCACATGCAGCGGCTGACCGAGAAATGGCAGCACTGCGCCGTCCTTCCATTCGATGCGATTGCCCGCCATGTGCTCATGTCGCGCGCGCGTCTCCACAAGCTTGCGTACGATCCATGCCGATTTCTCTTCCAGTGCCGACTGCACATCGGCCAGCGTGACCCATTTCGGCGCATGTACGACAAGACCATCGTGGTTGACGGAAAAACCGATGGTGCGGCGCTTGCCGCGTTTGAACAGATAAGCAATACGGGCGCCGCCCAGTCGGGTTTCGCGATTGGCTTGCGGGTGGCAGGACATCACCGACTGCGCGCTTGGGTCGGGCCGCTTCGTCACCGCCGTGGCAGAAGGGTCTGCAGCCAGGCTCACTGTGTGCCCGGGATCTGCCACGCGACGCTCCGCAACGGGCGTTTCAGAGACAGGATCCGCGCCGAACAGGTCCAATGTGTATTGGAGCAGCGCGCGCATGGCGGTCATCGGGCTGTGGACGCCATCAATTTTACCGATAGGCTTGCGGATCGAGCCGATGCATCTCGGCCTCGATCCAGCCCTCGACCTCACGCATCATCTCGTCGGCCTTGCGGCCCGCGCTCGGAATCGGCGCACCTATCGAGACGTGAACGGTTCCCGGCATCTTGATGAACGCCTTGCGAGGCCAGCATTGCGCGGACGTCACGGCAATCGGAATCACTGGCGCGCCAGTCTCGATGGCCAAGCGAGTACCACCGGACTTGTACACCCCCTTGTGCCCCCGCGGAATGCGAGTTCCCTCCGGAAACATGATGATCCAGACGCCGCGCGCGAGCAACTCCTTGCCCTGGGCGACAACCTTGGAAAACGCCTGCGTACGCTGATTGCGGTCGATATGGATCATGTCCAGACGGCCCATGGCCCAACCGAAGAATGGCACCTGCAGCAGTTCCTTCTTGAACACATACGCCAGCGGATGCGGCATCAGCGTCGGCAGCAGAAAAGTCTCCAGTGTCGACTGGTGCTTGACCAGCAGGATCGCCGGACTGGTGGCGCCGTCCGGCAGATTCTCCATGCCAATGACCTGGACCTGGATTCCGCACAACACACGCGCCCCACGTACAGCCCAGCTCAGCCAGCGCACGGCCATCCACCACAGGGCGGTACCGCGTATCTGCAAGGAGGCGACCAACATGATGATGCCCCAGGGGATCACAGTCACCAGCATCCAGAGCATGTGCAACACCGAGCGAACGAAGGCCATCGGTCGGCGTGCCGCGATGCCGGGGCTCTGTGCGACGGGGACAGTCGCGTCGTCCGTCATGCCGGGGCAAAGGCACCCATGACATCGTCACGGGCCCCCAGGTGCTGGGCGAACGCCGCCAGATTTTCGTGAACCACCACGCCCGGCGGAAAATTCGATGGCAAAGGCGCACCACGGTATTGCGCGCCTTCGCCAGTAAGTACGAGGTGCGGTGTGCAGCCGACCTCGGCTGCAGCGATCATGTCGTCCAGAGAATCCCCGACGGCCGGCATGCCCTTGAGTTCAACACCGTATCGCTCGCCAATCTGGGAGAACAGGCCCGATGCGGGCTTGCGGCAATGGCAAACCTCGTCGGGCGCGTGGGGGCAAAAAAACATCGCGTCTACCCGCGCACCAACCGCCGCCAACATCTTGTACATACGGGTCTGAAGGTCGTTGATCCGGGCCATTTCGTAGACGCCGCGGCCCAGGCCGCCCTCGTTGGACGCAATCACGACGTGCCAACCGCCGTGGTTGAGCCGGGCAATAGCCTGCAAAGCGCCCGGCAGCGGTTGCCAGTCAGACGACAGATCGCCTTGTGCCGCACTCGGCTCGCCAATGGTGCCATCACGATCCAGTATCAGCAGCTTCATATGGTTCATGCGCCTGGACTGTCCAGACGGGAAAGGTCGGCCACCCGGTTCATGGCGTCATGCAGAGCCCGCAGCAGCCCCTGGCGATTCAGCCGCAAATCCATTTCGGGCGCATTGACCATGACGCCTTCGAAGAACGCGTCCACAGGCGCACGCAATGCCGCCAGAGTCTGCAACGACGCCGCAAAATCGCCGCCATCGAACTGCGCCGCAGCCTCGGGAACGACACGACGCATGGCGGCGTACAGATCCTTCTCTGCCGGCTCCGACAACAGCAGCTCGCTGACATGGGGATCGACCGGCGGCGCCTTCTTCAGGATGTTGCCAATGCGCTTGTTGGCTGCGGCCAGCGCCGGTGCTTCGGCCAAGGCTGCGAACGCGCGAACGGCGGTCAGGCGCTTGGGCAGTTCAGCCCAGGTGTCCATGCCTTGCGCGTGGATGGCCGCCTCCACCTCGCCATTCGAATACCCGGAGTCCTTGAGATAGCCCTTGAGTCGCTCGACCAGGAACTGCGACAGGGGCTCGACATCGTGTTGCAGCATTCCGGCGGGAAACACCAAAAAGGCCTGACGCACCAGCGCGTCGGGTTGCAGCGGCAATGCGCGTTCGACCAGCATGCGCACGATGCCCAGCGCGTGGCGGCGCAAGGCAAACGGATCCTTGTCCCCGGTGGGCAGGTTACCGATACCGAACAGTCCGACCAGCGTCTCAAGCTTGTCCGCCAGGGCGACAGACAGCCCAGCGTTGTCGCGCGCCAGCACATCGCCGGCGAATCGTGGCTTGTAGTGGTCTTCGATTGCCATCGCCACCACGTCACCAAGGCCGTCATGACGGGCGTAATAGGCACCCATGATGCCTTGCAACTCCGGAAACTCGCCCACCATGTCGGTGACCAGGTCGGTTTTCGCCAATTGAGCCGCGGTGTCGACCGCATTAACCATGCTGGCGTCGCCGAGTTGCGCCGCGATTGACTTCGCAATCGCGCGAACCCGCTCCATGCGTTCACCTTGTGAGCCCAGCTTGTTGTGATACACCACGCGTGCAAGTTGCTCAACCCGGGACGACAGGCTCCGCTTGCGGTCCTGGTCATAGAAAAATCGTGCATCGGCCAGTCGCGGGCGAACCACGCGTTCATTGCCACCTATGACCGCACTCGGGTCTTGCGGCGAGATATTACTTACGAGCAGAAAACGGTTGGTCAGCTTGCCTACAGCATCGAGCAGCGGAAAGTACTTCTGGTTGGCCTTCATGGTCAGGATCAGGCACTCCTGGGGTACTTCCAGGTACTGCTCCTCGAAGGCGCACACCAGCACGTTGGGGCGTTCGACCAATGCAGTGACTTCGTCCAGCAAGGCGTCGTCCGGCACCACCTGCACGTCGGCGCCAATTTGTACACAGGCCGCCGCGAGTTGACGCTCGATGTCGGCCCGCCGGGCCGCAAAGCCCGCGACCACGGCTCCGTCGCGAAGCAGGGTTTGTGCATAGTCATCCGCGTGGTCGAACGACACGTCCGCCTTGGGTGACTCGAAACGATGGCCTTTGGTCACGCGACCTGCCGTATGCCCTAGCAGGGTGACCGGCACAATATCGCCGCCGTGCAATGCCACCAGTCCATGTACCGGGCGCACGAAACTCACATTGGTCCAACCCGGCAGTTCGGCATGCGAACCCGCCTCGAGCTGGTAGGTCATGACCTTGGGGATCGGCAACCTCGCGATCGACGTGTCGATCGCCGACTGCAATCCGGCCGTCAGCGCCACGCCCTGTGCCTGCCCCAACAGATACACGATGTCGGCCTTGCCATCATTGCGTACAAGAATTTGATCGGCACCGTCGACGACATCCGCACCTTTGTCTGCCAGATGGGCTCGGCCCAGGCCGGCAAGCTTCTTGCGGTAAGCCTCTGAGGCTACGCCGTTCTTGAATGCCACCGCCACTGGCATCAGTTTGTGTGTCACGGTCTGCGCAGGCGCCTGGTCCAGCACCCCGGTGATATGCACGGCCAGGCGCCGCGGCGTCGCATAGGGCGTGCACACAGCGCCATCAATCGCCAGGCCTTGCGCCTTGAGTTGCTCGAACACCAACAGGGCAAAAGCATCGCCCAACTTCGCGAGCGCCTTGGGCGGCAACTCTTCTACCAGCAATTCAACCAGGAGATTGCGCCTTTCCATATCCATCGTTCGTGTCACGTCAAGCCGCCTTCTTCGTCGCAAGTTGTTCGACCCACTCCCTCGGAGCGAGCGGGAATCCGAGCCGTTCGCGGCTCTCGTAGTAACTACGCGCGACCGATCGCGCCAAGTTGCGGATGCGCCCCATGTAGGCAGCCCGCTCAGTGACGCTGATGGCGCCACGAGCGTCGAGCAAGTTGAAGCTGTGTGCCGCCTTCAGAACCTGCTCGTAGGCGGGCAAGGCCAACTGCTCGGCCACCAGATGGGCGGCCTGCTTTTCATGAGCGGAGAATGCCGCGAGCAGGAAGTCGATGTCGCTGTGCTCGAAGTTGTAACGTGACTGCTCCCTTTCGTTCTGCAGATAGACGTCGCCGTAACTGGTGCCTTCGGTCCACTTGACCTTGTAGACGTTGTCGACATCCTGCAGATACATCGCCAGGCGTTCCAGACCATATGTAATCTCGCCTGTCACCGGCCGGCAGTCGATACCGCCGACCTGCTGGAAATAAGTGAATTGCGTCACCTCCATCCCATTGAGCCAGACCTCCCAGCCCAGGCCCCAAGCGCCCAGAGTCGGGTTCTCCCAGTCGTCTTCGACGAAACGCACGTCATTGCGCTGCAAGTCCAGGCCCAACTCCCTCAAGGAGCCCAGATACAGATCCAGGATGTTGGCCGGTGCCGGCTTCATTACCACCTGAAACTGGTAGTAGTGCTGCAGACGGTTCGGGTTTTCGCCATATCGCCCGTCCTTGGGGCGCCGGCTCGGCTGCACATACGCGGCCTTCCAAGGCTCCGGACCGATCGCGCGCAGGAACGTGGCCGTGTGGGAGGTGCCGGCGCCCACTTCCATGTCGTACGGCTGCATTAGCACACAACCTTGCGCGTCCCAATAGGACTGCAGCTTCAGAATGATTTGTTGGAAAGTCAGCATGGGATCTCGAAAGGGATTCGCGTGGCGCCCGGCCCGACCCGAAGCCGACCAACAAGTGGATCGGCGCAGGGCGTCGCTGGGCAGTACACAGCGGCGACAGCCCACCGCGCGCTTGTCATTTGATTTTAGGGCTATCAGGGCGAGCTGCGGCGCCGAACGATCCATGCCAGCAGAACCACCGCCCCGGCGCCCAACCAGAGTGGCCACAGCCCGAACCGTGATGCCCACCAGGCAAACGGCGTCAGCCCGCTGCGTCCTTGAACCTCACCCTTCAATACACCCCGCGTCAAGCGCGCCAGCCGGTGCGTCACGCGCCCGTGGTGATCTATGATTGCCGTCTCCCCGGTATTGGTCGCGCGGATGAACGGGCGCTCGAACTCAAGGGCCCGCATACGCGAAATATTGAGGTGCTGATCGATCGCCACGGAGTTGCCGAACCATCCGATATTGCTGACATTGACGAAGATGGTGGGCGCCTTCGCCGGGTCGGTGAAGCGCTGGGCCAGTTCTTCACCGAACAGATCCTCGTAACAGATATGGGGCGCGAGGCGCTGGCCTTGCCATTCGAACGACCGCTGTCCTACGTCTCCCCGGGTGAAGTCGCCCAGCGGGATGTTCATCAGATCGGTGAACCAGCGAAACAGAGGGGGAATGAACTCGCCGAACGGCACCAGATGATGCTTGTCGTAGCGGTAATACGCGTGTTCGCCAAGTGGCAGGGCACCCGCCGCGGGCTTGAGCCCGACCACCGCGTTGACATAACCACCATTGCCGTCGATCAGCGGCAAGCCGAACAGCGCCGCCTGGTCCCCTAGGGCATAACGCCGTTGCAAGGCCTCCCAGTATCCGGCAGGCAAATCCTGCGGCAGCAATGGAATCGCGGTCTCCGGCGCCACCACCAGTGACGCTGTCGCCGCGTCCATCTGCTCACCGTACCAACGCAGCGCATCGACAACGCCTGTGCCGGGTTGAAACTTCTCGTCCTGCGCGATATTGCCCTGCAGCAATGCCACCTGCAACTGGGCACCGGCCTGCTCACTGTGGTCCGACGGGGCCAAGACCATGACACCGGCTACGGCCGCCGCCATCAGCGGCATCCACAGACGTCGGCGTTCAAACGGCGCCTGCAGCCACGTAGCGCTGAGGCATGCGATGAACGCGACCATCGCCGCGATGCCATAAGCGCCCACGTAACGCGCGAATCGGGCCAAGCCGTCGATATGGGCATACCCTGCGGCGCCCCAGCCGAAACCGGTGAACCAGACACCGCGGGCCAGTTCTGCCAGCAACCACAATGATGCGAACAGGATGGCAGAAGCCAGCGAGCGTGACGGCCTGAGCGCCGTATACAGGTAAGCCGCAAGCGCATAGTAAAGAGCCAGAGCAGCGGCCAGTGCCCACACCGCCAGCGCGGCCAGCCAGACCGCCAGGCCGGCATAGGTGTGCATTGCCACAAACAGCCACCAGAAGGTCGCGCAAAGCCATGCGGTGGCAAAGACCCATGTCAGTGCCGCCGCCCGCCAGGGATTGTGTATACGGTGAAGTTGCCAGGCCAGGCAACCGAGTGCCACCATTTGCAGACTTCCGCTGGCTTGCCCGTCCCATGGAGTGGCAAGCGCGGCGCCATGGCCCAAGCCGGCGATGGCAGCGAGAAAAGCGGCAAACAACAAGTGCGCGGTCTCAGGGCACCTGTGGCGACACCTTGAACCATTTCACGGCGCCACCCTTGGTATGCAGCACGATGAAATGTAATCCGGCGCGGGTGTGGTGCTCGCCGCGGCGGGGCACATGTCCCATTTCGTGGGCAATCAGGCCACCAATGGTATCGAAATCCAGTTCTTCGTCTTTCCCGGTGAACTTGACGCCAAATGCATCCTCGACCCGTTCGATCGGCGTATCGCCGCTGACGCGATAGGTCCGGTCCGCCAAGCCGAAAATATCGCCTTCGTCCTCTTCAATATCGAACTCATCCTCGATTTCACCGACGATCTGCTCGAGCACATCCTCGATGGTAATGAGGCCCGCCACCCGCCCGAACTCATCTATAACGATCGCCAGGTGATTGCGGTTGCCTCGGAAATCGCGCAGCAGATCATTGAGCTTCTTGCTCTCAGGCACAAAAACGGCAGGGCGCAGCAGGGCACGCACACTGAATTCCGGTGCCCGTTGCAGTTTGAGCAGATCCTTGGCCAGCAATATGCCAATGATGTTCTCGCGATCGCCGTCGAACACCGGGAATCGCGAGTGCGCGGTATCGATTACAACCCTGAGCAAGTCTTCCGGCTGTGAGTCGATATTGACAAGATCCATCCGGGTGGCCGGGACCATGACGTCGCCGGCCGTCATGTCCGCCATGCGGATCACGCCTTCGAGCATCACCCTGGATTCGGCGCCGATGACGTTGTTGTCTTCGGCGTCAGCGAGCGCCGCGATCAGTTCCTCTGTGGAGTCAGGGCCTGGGTGGATAAATTCAGCGAGCTTTTGCAAGAACGAGCGTTTGTCTTCCCGCTCGGGGACGGGACGCTCAGGATAAGGTTCGGACACTGCCGTGGCACTGGAGTTGGAGAACCCCGAGGATACCGGATTGCCGTATCGCAAGGGAATCTACCTGTAATCGCGGACCAGGACCATTCGCAAAGTAATCAGGCCTCCGGTCGACGTCGGCTGCCGCACCAGGTGTGATTCAACGACTTGATGGCAGAAAGAACATTGAGAAATTGCTTAGACTGGGCTTTGAGCCGATAGTCGATCTGGGCATAGTGATCCTCCACAATCTCGGTCATGCGACTGCCCAGTGAAGCCGGCGCCAGGCGCAGGAAGGCTTCGGAGTCGGAGCCCATGCGCTCGATGACCGCCCCGGCATTGCGCGCGATGCGCAGCATGGCCGTGTTTTCGCTCAATGCATGGATGAACAGAAACGATACGCCCTTGTTGCGGGCATCCATTGCCGCGCGCTCGAATAACAAGGCCCCAAATCCACGTCCACGAACGGATTTGGCAACTGACACGCCAAACTCTGCGCACGGCGTCTCGGTCTTTTCGGGGAAAAACGCCAAATGGGCAATTGCGATCAGAGAGAGTTTGCGGTTGGTGATCCCAAGGACTTCGTCACGCTCGAAGTCCAATCCGGCGACATAACGATCGATATGCTCGTCGCTGGCAACAAAGCCAAAGCGTAGATACCGGTCATGTGCATCGAGCTCAAGCAGGTGTTTGGCTATTTCTCCTCTGTGACTATCCCCGAGCGAACGGATGGGTATTAGCAGCTTGTGGCTGGCGTCCTGAAGGTGATCCGTGCGATCCGAATCCTGGCGCAGATGACGTTGCCTGTTCACACCGTCGGTTGGAGGTTGTTTCTCGTTCAAGGTCATGGAACCAATATAAGGGTTTTCCCTAGACCCAATCACCCAAAGGGACAATCAGAGGGAGCTCTGTGTGCATTTGGAGAGATTACGAGGCAAGAAATGCGTCTGATCGCTGCAACAAACGTCCTATAAATCGGCTGTTTCGGGCCCAAATCGACCGGGAGCAACTGGCATCCCATGCGTTCCCATGCGTGCGGCGATTGACCGGCGCCAATCTATTGCGAGTGAGTCTTGACGCCTGCCGGGCTGATTCAGCTGGACAAAGGGTTGTCCAACATCGATAGCGTTTCACGCATGATTCGACGGTCCATCAGCATGGCAACATGGGGTACGCCGGCGACAAACCGGTTGTCTGCGCCTTCCAATTTCGCGGCGGCTGCGGGCATGACGATGTTGTCGCAGTTAGAGTAGTAGCATGTAAACCGTTTGCGCTGCGCTTTGGTTTCCTTTAGCGCCAACTCCGCGAGCCACGGACTCCCATGGCGCATCTGATCGGCGTTTGTCATCCATGGCAATTTCGGAATTCCGCTGCCACGTCGTGTTCCATGGTGCGGCGAGCCAATTGTCACGATTCGGTGAATCGAACTGTCCTGCCCAACGCGGGCTTGGTACCAGGCCCGCGCAACCAGTCCGCCCATGCTGTGGCAAACCAATAGTGGCGCCTTGCCGGTAGCTGCATGCATGTCCACGATGGCCTTCTCCAACACTCCCACGTAACCGTCAATGGAGCCAAAGACTGGCTCCATGTTCACTGAGACGAACGGGACGTGGTGCCGCGTCAAATCCGACAGCCAATACATCCACACGCCGCGATTGCACAAGAATCCATGAACCAGGACCACACCTCTCTTGCCGTGAACCGAGTCCTGGAAAATCAACTGGTCGGGGAAACGCTGTGCGCGAAACGGCTGCCACCAGAAAAAGACCTGGGCGGCCGCCACCGACTCCCGGAACCAGGCAAACAGAAGTTGCCGGTAAGTTGCGCGAGGTGACGCGTCAGCAGCGTTGACCCAAGGCAAGACGACAAACTGAAGTGCAAGCACAATGCCATGGGACAGCAGGATTGCAATGAATAGACCCCACGCCGCGATGAGGGAGGTTTCCCACACAAGGAACAGAATGAAAGTGGCACAGACAACTAGCCCAAAAGTAGCGAACCGTTGGATGCAGGCGATCATGAATGTGGTGGGCTTGCGCAGAAGTGGCCGTTCGACTCGAGTCAATTGTGATGCTCTGGTTAGCAGTTTCAGCTTCTTGTGCGTTTGAACGGCGATAGCGTCACCGAAGATGAGATGCAGAAGGAGTCGCCATTCAAAGTCAGCACTGGCAATCGTCCAACATCGGTGATGGAACCAGCGTACATCATTCGCGATGCCATTGCCGAGGTTCAGCGCCTTCGGTTTGAGTCTGAAAGTCAGCAATTACTCTCCAAAGCTGTTGCGGCAGTCAAACGGTTTCAGTCACGGCGCTTCGCCACAACATATCAGGACCTGTTGGCGGGCGGCCCGTATCAAGCGGCCACGCAGTTCTTCCTGTCTGAACTTTACGGTGCGGCCAACTATTCCACACGAGACGACCAGTTTGCTAGGATTGCCGGCGCCCTGCAGCGCCTATTGCCGAAAGCAGCTGTCGATACGGCCGTTTGTCTGGCGCAACTTCATGTCTTGACCGAACGACTGGACATGGCAATGGGCCATGCCTGGTCACAAGAAATGGAGTCACTTGACTCCATTGGGCTTTCGGCCGGTTATGTACGGGCATGGCGCCTCACAGGTGACGAAGCAGCGCGCCAACAACAATTAAAGCTGGTTTTGGAGATTGGCCGTGACCTAGCCAAATTGACCCGTACTCCCGGGCTTCGTCTGCTACTCAAGATGATGCGACGACCGGCACAAGCCGCCGGATTGGCGGACCTTCAGCACTTTCTGGAACAAGGATTCGACACGTTCGCGAACATGGGGAGAAAAAGAGGAGCAACAGAAGTATTTCTCCAGCTAATCGATCAACGCGAAACGACGGTGCTAGCAGCCCTATTTGCAGGTGATGGTAATGTCCCCGGGAGTGGTGTAAGTTTTTAATGTTTTTCCATGTGTCACGAGTCGGCGTAATCCGGCCACCGGGAGTCGGCATATTCAGGCCACTTGGACGTGCGCCAAACGCGATC
>JBKJRR010000288.1:0-12374 GCA_046594635.1 Burkholderiaceae bacterium | reverse complement strand
GTTCGACGCAGCCAACCTCGATGATGCGGTCACCGTTATCCGGCGACAAGCCGGTGGTTTCGGTATCCAGGAAGATCTGACGCATGGCGCGGCTTCAGTGGTTCTCTTTGGCGTGGTTGATCGAATAACGGGGGATCTCCACCACCAAGTCTGTCTGCGCCAGGATGGCCTGACAACTCAGACGTGAATGCGGCTCCAGACCCCAGGCCCGGTCGAGCAGATCTTCTTCGCTTTCGTCCTGCTCGTTGAGTGAGGCAATTCCCTCGCGCACGACCACATGACAAGTAGTGCATGCGCAACTCAGGTCGCAGGCATGTTCGATGTTGATCTTGTTGTCCAGCAGCGCTTCGCAGATGGATGTTCCTGCTGGCGCAGTAATTTCCGCGCCATGCGGGCAATATTCGGCATGCGGCAGTATCTTGATGATAGGCATATCTTGATGTCGCTCGCTATTCTTCAGACGGTTTCGATGTTCTTGCCCGCGAGTGCCTGGCGGATGCCGCGGTTCATACGCATGGCCGCGAAACCCTCGGTGCCCTGGGCCAGCGCCTTGCAGGCGGCCTCGATCACAGCGGGGTCGTCCGACGTCAGCACCTCACGCACTGCCTGCATCACCGCCAGCACGACGCCTTGTTCGTCAGTGGCGAGCAGGTCAGCGTCAGCGTCCAATGCGGTCTGCGTCGCCAGCAACAGACGTTCTGCATCGAGCCGGGCCTCGGCAATTGCTCGGGAGCGCATGTCCGCCTGCGCAGTCGAGAAGCTGTCCTGCAGCATCTTGGCGATCTGCCCGTCATCCAGTCCATAACTGGGTTTGACGTCGATCTGCGCCTGCACGCCGCTGAGTAGCTCCTGCGCCGCAACGTTAAGCAGGCCATCGGCGTCGACGGTGAACGTGACGCGAATACGCGCCGCACCCGCCACCATCGGCGGAATACCCCGCAACTCGAACCGCGCCAGGCTGCGGCAATCCGCCACCATGTCGCGCTCGCCCTGAACCACATGCAGTGCAAGCGCAGTCTGGCCGTCTTTGAACGTGGTGAAGTCCTGCGCCATCGCGGTCGGGATGGTCTGGTTGCGCGGCACGATGCGCTCGACCAGGCCGCCCATGGTCTCCAGACCCAACGAAAGCGGAATCACGTCAAGCAGCAGCAGATCACCATCGGGCGGATTGCCGGCGAGTTGATTCGCCTGGATCGCCGCACCGAGCGCGACGACTTCGTCCGGATTGAGATTGTTCAGTGGCTCGCAGGCGAACAACCGGCCCACTTCCGCCTGGATCTGGGGCATGCGGGTCGAGCCGCCCACCATGACCACACCCTTGATATCGGCAGCCACCAGTTTCGCGTCGCGCAAGGCCTTGCGTGCGGCGGTGACGGTGCGCGCAGTCAGAGTCGCGGTTGCCTGCTCGAACTGCACGCGCGTGATCTGCTGCAAAATGCTCTGCCCGCCCAACAGCGCAGTGAACGTGGCGGACTCCGCCTTTGACAAGGCCTCTTTGCATGTGCGCGCCGCGATGCTGAATGCCGTCATGTCCGATGCGCTTGTCACGGCAACCCCGGCCTGCTTTGCCGCCAGAGCGGCCAGGGCACGATCGTAGTCGTCTCCGCCCAGTGCCGAATCGCCCCCGGTGGCAATTACTTCAAAAATCCCCTGGCTCAGTCGCAGGATGGAGATGTCGAATGTGCCGCCGCCCAGGTCGTAGATGGCGTACACCCCTTCACTGGCATTCTCCAGGCCGTACGCAATGGCCGCGGCTGTGGGCTCATTGATCAGGCGCAACACATTCAGACCGGCGAGTTTGGCCGCATCCTTGGTGGCCTGGCGCTGAGCGTCATCGAAATACGCTGGCACGGTGATGACCGCACCCACCAGGTCATCACCCAAGCTGTCCTCGGCGCGATAGCGCAAGGTGGCCAGGATGTCGGCGCTGATCTCGACCGGCGACTTTTCACCGCCAGCAGTCTGTATCGCCAGCATGCCAGGCTTGTCGATGAATTGGTAGGGCAGATGCGCGCGGTCGGTCACGTCGGCCAGGGACCGCCCCATGAAACGTTTGACCGACCTCACGGTGTTCTGCGGATCCTGTGCCAATGCCTGCAAGGCCTGACGGCCGATCTGTCGCTTGCCGCCGTCAAGGTAACGCACGACCGACGGCAGGATGACATGGCCGTCCTCGTCGGGCAGGCACTCTGCGACACCGCTGCGCACCGCAGCGACCAGTGAATGTGTCGTGCCCAGGTCAATGCCCACCGCCAGCCGGCGTTCATGCGGATTGGGCGTCTGACCCGGTTCGGAAATCTGTAGTAAAGCCATGGATATCGTCGGTCAGTGCGTCAAGTCGCCTGCCCTGCTGTGCCCGCCACAACCGCAGGTGGATTCTGGAAATTTTCGAGCCGCAACTCGACGTCTTGGCTGAAGCGCTCGATGAACATCAATGCCCTTACCTGCCCCACCGCCTGATCCGGCGCATGTTGAACGTCGAGCAACTCTCCACACTTCTGCAAGGCGGCTTCACGCGCCTGGTTCACCAGATCCAGCAAGTGAACTATGTCGGCCTCGCCGCTCGCATCGTCCAGCGCTTCGCGCCACTGCATCTGTTCGATCAGAAATTGCGCCGGCATGGCGGTGTTGTTCTCGGCGTTGATCGGTGCGCCTGCCAGCTCACACAAATACGCAGCCCGCTTGAGCGGATGCTTTAGCCGCTGATACGCCTCGTTGATCCTTACGGACCATTGCATGGCATGGCGTTGCGCAGCAACACCCTGCGCTGCAAACCGGTCCGGGTGAGCTTCACGCTGCAACTCTTTCCAGCGTGCGTCGAGTGCGGCGACATCCTGCGCAAAACGCGCCGGCACGGCGAACAGTTCGAAGTCGTTTGATGCCAGCGTCAGCGGCTTGTCAGCCATGCCGTGCCCACCCGTCAATACCGTAGCGCCGGCTCACACCCGGAACGATTCACCGCAACCACATTTGTCGCGTTCGTTCGGGTTGTTGAACCGGAATCCTTCGTTCAGTCCTTCACGCACGTAATCGAGTTGCGTGCCTTCGATATAAGCCATGCTCTTCGGGTCGACCAGCACCTTGACGCCGTGCTCTTCAAACACCACGTCCTCCGGCGCCATTTCGTCGACATATTCCAGCGTGTAGGCCAAACCGGAGCAGCCAGTCGTCTTGACACCCAGACGCACGCCCACACCCCTGCCGCGCTTGGTCAGGTAACGGTTGACGTGCCGCGCCGCGGCTTCAGAAAGCGATACAGACATGTCAGTACCGCCCGGCCGTTCCGAAGATACTGACGGCAGCCTCGGGGGGCAGCGAACGCAGAGAGCGTGGGGGCTGTTTCATGTCAGTGGCTGTGCTTTTTCTTGTAGTCGTCCACGGCAGCCTTGATGGCGTCTTCGGCCAGGATGGAGCAATGGATCTTCACCGGCGGCAGGGCCAGTTCTTCGGCGATCTGGCTGTTCTTCAAGGCCGCTGCCTGGTCCAGCGTCTTGCCCTTGACCCATTCGGTCACCAGTGACGACGATGCGATGGCCGAGCCGCAGCCATAGGTCTTGAAACGCGCGTCTTCGATGACTCCGGTCTGCGGGTTGACCTTGATCTGCAGTTTCATCACGTCGCCGCATGCCGGCGCACCGACCATGCCGGTCCCAACTGCATCGTCGCCCTTGTCGAAGGAGCCGACGTTGCGCGGATTTTCGTAATGGTCTACGACTTTTTCGGAATATGCCATGGTGTTACCTCTCTCAGTTTCGTTCGGCGGTCAGTGGGCAGCCCACTGGATGGTGCTGATGTCGATGCCGTCCTGGTACATCTCCCACAGCGGGCTCAGGTCGCGCAACTTCGCGACGTTTTTCTTGATTGTGTCGACCGCATAGTCGATATCCTCTTGCGTCGTGTACCGGCCAATCGTCATCCGCAGACTGCTGTGCGCCAATTCATCACTGCGTCCAAGCGCGCGCAGCACATAACTGGGCTCCAGGCTGGCCGACGTGCACGCCGAGCCACTGGACACGGCCAAGCCCTTGATGCCCATGATCAGCGACTCGCCCTCGACATAGTTAAAGCTGATGTTCAGGTTGTGCGGGACGCGCTTGTCAGGGTGGCCATTGATGAATATCTGTTCGATGCCTTGCAAGCCGGCGAGCATGCGGTCATGCAAGGCCTGGATCCGCAGGTTCTCCTGCGCCATTTCGGCTTTGGCAATGCGATAGGCCTCGCCCATACCGACGATCTGGTGGGTCGGCAAGGTACCCGACCGCATGCCGCGCTCATGTCCACCGCCGTGCATCTGTGCTTCGATCCGCACGCGCGGCTTGCGCCGCACGAACAGTGCACCGACGCCCTTGGGGCCATAGGTCTTGTGCGCCGTCAGGCTCATCAGATCGACCGGCAACTCGGCCAGATTGAATGCCACGCGTCCAGTTGCCTGCGCCGCGTCGACATGGAAAATCACGCCGTTGGCGCGGCAGATCGCACCAATCGCAGCGATATCCTGGATCACACCGATCTCGTTGTTGACAAACATCACGCTGGCAACAATCGTGTCCGGGCGGATCGCCGCCTTGAACACTTCCAGATCAAGCAGGCCATCGCTCTGCACATCCAGATAGCTGACCTCGAATCCCTGGCGTTCGAGTTCGCGGCAGGTGTCGAGCACCGCCTTGTGCTCAGTTTTCACCGTAATGATGTGCTTGCCCTTGGACTTGTAGAAACCGGCAGCGCCCTTGAGCGCCAGATTGTTCGATTCGGTGGCACCCGAGGTCCAGACGATTTCGCGCGGGTCCGCTCCGACCAAGTCCGCTACCTGCGTGCGCGCCTGTTCGACCGCAGCTTCCGCTTCCCAACCCCAGGCGTGACTGCGCGATGCCGGGTTGCCGAAATGCTGACGCAACCAGGGCACCATCGCATCCACCACCCGCTCGTCGCAAGGATTGGTGGCGCTGTAGTCCATGTAAATGGGGAAATGAGGGGTCGTATCCATGTCTGGCTCTGATAAATGGCTGGATGTATTGCTCAAATTCGGAAATGCGCGCTTGCGTGAACCGGCCTGCACGAAGGCAGGCTATGGTTCGCTCAGGATTTGGCCAGTGCGCTGCCCAGCGCAAACACCGAGTTGGGTGCATTCACCCGGATCGGCTTGCTGCTCACCGGCATCGCCGAGATGGCACGCTTCACGTGAGGCTTGTCCTCGATCTGCAAGCCCTTGGCGAGTTGCTCGTCCACCAGTTTTTGCAGGCTCACCGAGTCCAGAAACTCCACCATGCGCACGTTCAGCGAAGCCCACAGGTCGTGTGTCATGCAGCGTGCGCCCTCACCCAGGCAGTTCTCCTTGCCAGCGCAATGGGTGGCATCGATCGGTTCGTCGACCGAAACAATGATGTCGGCCACCGTGATGTCTGCGGCCTTGCGAGCAAGCGTGTATCCACCACCCGGGCCACGGGTGGACTCGACCAGTTCGTGCCGGCGCAACTTGCCAAACAACTGCTCCAGATAGGACAGGGAAATTTGCTGGCGCTGGCTGATCGCGGCCAGGGTCACCGGCCCGTTGCTCTGGCGCAGGCCGAGGTCAATCATGGCGGTGACCGCAAAACGGCCTTTGGTAGTAAGACGCATCGCAAACTCCTTCAGTTTGGTTATATGGGCCAATAACTGCCCGGGATCCTTGTGGGACGCCAGGCCCTCAACTGCCTGGAAAAACGGCCCTGAGGACCGTTCCGCAAGAGTGGGACTAGTTGTTGACTAATTAGTTCAACTATACCACTGACCCTCAGGTTTACTCGGAATAGGAAACTACGCAGTCTTCAAAATGACTCACCGTTTGCAATACTAGTCTAAATTACTCGACTACTTCCATGGCCATCTCAAGACCCTGTGGCCTGAAGGGTCCAACACCGATGCGAAACCCCTCTCAGTACTGCCCTCGCGTTTAGCATCACCAAGTGGAAAACCTGACTGTTCATGCACTGGCGGCCGACCGCCGCCCGCGACCGCCTGTCGAGCAGCGTCCGCGCCTGCTTGTTGCCGGAGCTACCGGCGCGCTCGGAAGCGCCATGGTCCGTCAGCTGGTCGGCATGCAGCGTGCCAGCCATACCCAGGTGCTGGCGCGTCTGCCGATGCGCCCGGCACTGCGCGACGTCAGCGCCCATGTGGTTCCTGAATCGCCGCCCGGCGCCGACGACTTTGCGCAATGGCCGTTGCTGCCAGCCGAGACTGCGGTGATCATGTTCGATCCGCCGCGAATGTTCCACGGACGGGAACGGGCACTGTGGACGCCATCGCCGCTGCAACTCGCCGGCCTGGGCGACTGGCTCAGGCGCTGCGGCGTGTTGACATTGGTCGTTGTGTTGCCCCACGACCAGGGCACGTTGCCTGAGGCCCTCAAGCGCGGCCTGGCCAATCTGGATGAGGAGGCATTGGCGCGACAGGCTTTCTCCCGGCTGCTGATCGTGCGTACGGCACGCAAGCCGCAACCAGGCCGGCAACCGCATCTGCTGCGACGCACTGCCGCGTGGATGCTCAGTATCTCCAACTACATGTTGCCGCACAGTGCGCAGCCCGTTCGGGCCGCCAAGGTGGCCGAATTTGTCGATCAGGCGTTGCAGGCGCTGCCCGCCGGTATCCACGTCGCAGCGCCGGAACTGGTCTGGGGTGCCGCCCAGGGTGATTCGGCGCACATGCGCCACACGGTCGCGTTGTGGCTCAAAAAGCCCACGTCCGACCGCGCCGGCGCCGTCACCGGAGCCGTTTAAGGCGATAGTTCAGCAGCCGCACAGAATCCGGTCAAGCAGCGCGGTCGACCAGATCCACGCCGGTCGCGCCAAAAATCCGCTTCTTCAGCAATGCCAGTTGGTCGCGTGTCTTGGCGGCCTGCTCGAACTCCAGGTTGCGTGCATGTTCCAGCATCTGCTTTTCCAGCCGTTTGATCTCGCGCGCCATGTCCTTCTCGCTCATGTCCTCGACCAGCGCGCGCTGCATCGCATCCTGCTCCAGACGCTCCATCTCGCGCCCGGCTTTCTCGCTGTAGACACCATCGATCAGATCGCGCACGTTTTTGATGATGCTGCGCGGCGTGATGCCGTGCAGGCTGTTGTGCGTCACCTGGCGCTCGCGCCGGCGATTGGTCTCGCCAATGGCCCGCTCCATCGAGTCGGTGATGCGGTCGGCGTACAGGATGGCCCTTCCCTCCAGGTTGCGCGCCGCACGGCCGATGGTCTGGATCAGACTGCGCTCTGAGCGCAAAAAACCCTCCTTGTCGGCATCGAGGATGGCCACCAGCGACACCTCGGGAATATCCAGCCCCTCGCGCAACAGGTTGATGCCCACCAGAACGTCAAAGGTCCCCAGCCGCAGATCGCGCAGGATCTCGACCCGTTCGACGGTGTCCACGTCGCTGTGCAGATAACGCACTTTGACGCCGTTGTCACTCAGGTAGTCGGTGAGTTGCTCGGCCATGCGCTTGGTCAGCGTGGTGATCAGCACCCGCTCGGACTTCTCAACCCGGATCCGGATCTCCTGCAACACATCGTCGACCTGGTGCGTGGCGGGCCGCACCTCGACCAGCGGATCGACCAGGCCGGTCGGACGCACCAGTTGCTCCACAACCTGACCGGCATGCTCCTTCTCCCATTGTGCGGGTGTCGCTGACACGAAGATCGCCTGGCGCATGCGGGCCTCGAACTCCTCGAACTTCAGCGGCCGGTTGTCCAGCGCACTGGGAAGTCGAAAGCCATATTCGACCAGTGTGGTCTTGCGCGAACGGTCGCCGTTGTACATGGCGCCAAATTGGCCGATCAGCACATGCGACTCGTCCAGGAACATCACTGCGTCCTTGGGCAGATAATCGGTCAGCGTGGCCGGCGGGTCACCCGGCGCGGCGCCCGACAGGTGGCGCGTGTAGTTCTCGATGCCCTTGCAATGCCCGACTTCGCTGAGCATTTCCAGGTCGAACCGGGTGCGTTGCTCCAGCCGCTGCGCTTCGACCAGCTTGCCATCACGGGTCAGCTGCTTGAGCCGCTCGGCCAGCTCGAGCTTGATGGTTTCCACCGCTGCCAGCACCTTGTCACGCGGCGTCACATAGTGGCTGCTCGGATAAACCGTGAAGCGCAAGATTTTCTGCCGGATGCGACCCGTCAGCGGGTCGAACAGCTGCAGCGTCTCGATCTCGTCGTCAAACAGTTCGATGCGGATCGCCAGCTCGCTGTGCTCGGCCGGGAATACGTCGATGGTATCGCCGCGCACACGGAACTTGCCACGCGAGAAATCCTCCTCGTTGCGCTGGTACTGCATGCGCACCAGTTGCGCGATCACATCGCGCTGGCCCAGCTTGTCGCCGACACGCAGCGTCATCACCATCTGGTGGTAGGCCTCGGGCTGCCCAATGCCGTAGATGGCAGACACCGTGGCCACGATCACCACATCGCGCCGCTCCAGCACACTCTTGGTACACGACAGCCGCATCTGCTCGATGTGCTCGTTGATGGCAGAGTCCTTCTCGATGAACAGATCACGCTGCGGCACATAGGCCTCGGGCTGGTAATAGTCGTAGTAGCTGACGAAATATTCAACCGCATTGCGCGGAAAAAACTCGCGAAACTCACTGTATAGCTGGGCCGCCAGCGTCTTGTTCGGCGCGAACACGATCGCCGGGCGGCCCAGCCGGGCGATCACGTTGGCCATCGTGAAGGTTTTGCCCGAGCCGGTCACGCCGAGCAAGGTCTGAAACACCTCGCCGTCCGTGACGCCCTCGACCAGTTTGTCGATCGCCTGCGGCTGGTCACCCGCCGGCGGATACGGCTGAAACAACTCGAATGGCGAATTGGGGAAGTGCACGAACCTGCCCTCGGCAATCGGCGCCTCGTCCGGGGCGGCAGTTTCAACAACAGAAAGGGAAGCTTGGGACATGGCGGGGACTCGGTCGCCGCACGGGTGCGGGCTAAAATTGGGCGCAACCGGCAAGCGTACCGCAGTTGGCCTGCCAGCGTATCCGACGTCACCGGCACACCCGATCATCCAAGCCGTAAATATTTCAGAGAAATTCACCATGTCCTTGTTCACGTCCGTCGAATTGGCCCCCCGCGACCCCATCCTGGGTCTGAACGAACAATTCGGCGCCGATACCAACCCGGCCAAGGTGAACCTGGGCGTAGGGGTCTATTACGACGAGAACGGCAAACTGCCCTTGCTGCAGTGTGTACAGGAAGCCGAGAAGCAGATGATGGCGTCACCCAAGGCGCGTGGTTATCTGCCGATTGACGGCATTGCCGCATACGACCATGCGGTCAAGGCCCTGGTTTTCGGTGCCGACTCCGAGCCGGTGCAGTCCGCCCGCGTCGCAACCGTGCAGGCAGTGGGCGGAACCGGTGGATTGAAGATTGGCGCCGACTTTCTGAAAAGGCTCAGCCCGAACGCCCAGGTGCTGATCAGCGATCCAAGCTGGGAGAACCACCTGGCCCTGTTCACCAACGCCGGCTTCAAGGTGGCGTACTACCCTTATTACGATGCAGCCAACCGCGGTGTCAACTTCGCCGCCATGCTGGCCGCACTGGACGCTGCGCCCGCCGGCACCATCGTCGTGCTGCACGCCTGCTGCCACAACCCGACCGGCTACGACATTTCGCCCGGGCAGTGGGACCAGGTCGTGGCGCTCTGCAAAGCGCGCACACTGACGCCATTTCTGGACCTGGCTTACCAGGGATTCGGCTATGGCCTGACCGAAGACGGCGCCGCGGTACAGAAATTTGTCGCGGCCGGCCTGAGCTTTCTGGTGTCGACCAGCTTCAGCAAGAGTTTCAGCCTGTACGGCGAACGTGTCGGCGCACTGAGCGTGTTGTGCCAGGACAAGGATGAGGCCGCGCGCGTGCTCAGCCAGCTCAAGATCGTCATCCGCACCAATTACAGCAATCCGCCTACGCACGGTGGTGCCGTGGTCGCCGCAGTATTGGCCGACACCAAACTGCGCGCCTTGTGGGAGCAGGAACTCGGCGCGATGCGGGTGCGCATCAAGTCCATGCGCCAGAAGCTGGTCGACGGCCTGAAAGCCGCCGGCGTGAAGCAGGACATGGGCTTCATCACCAGCCAGATTGGCATGTTCAGCTATTCCGGCCTCACCAAAGACCAGATGGTCCGGCTGCGCAGCGAATTCGGTGTGTATGGCACCGATACCGGCCGCATGTGTGTGGCCGCACTGAACAGCAAGAACATCGACTATGTATGCCAATCGGTCGCCAAGGTGCTTTGAGGCGGCACCGCGCCAGTACCGACGCCCCCTGCATGATCTGAAAAATCTCGGGAACCGAGCAACAAAAAGCACGCCCTGACGTGCTTTTTTGTCGGCCGCAGGGCTTTTTACAAGCCTTTCAGGCCTCCAGCCCAATCAGCACCTGCGCAAGCGCTATTAAATCGATAGTATTTGACCAGTTTCTCCGGTCGAGTAATTGGTGGTTCGTGGAGGCTCTACCCCCAGACCACAGACCGCATCGAGATCGAACCGCCCTGAAAACTGGTGTTGAAGAACCGCATCGGTTCGTTCGCGTCAACGGCCCCGGCGGCGTAGAGCAGCGGCAGGTAATGCTCATGCGTCGGGTGCGCCATGCTGGCCAGTGCACCCAGCTTCTGGAAGCCCTGAAGTGCCGCCAGATTGCCCTGCCGCAGATAACCGCCAATCGTCTGGTCAAACTCCAGCGCCCAGTCGTACGCCTGGCTGCGCGCCGCGCCGCGCTGCATCTGCCGCAGGTTGTGCACGATATTGCCGCTGCCCACGATCAGCACGCCGCGCTCACGCAGGCTTTTGAGCTGCTGCGCCAGCGCATAGTGGTCTTCAGGCGGACGGCTGTAGTCCATGCTGAGCTGGATCGCCGGAATATCTGCGTCAGGAAACATCGGCTTGAGAACCGACCATGCCCCGTGATCAAGCCCCCATTCGCTCAGGTCCAGCCCCAGCGGTCTGGAGGCACGCTGCCGCACGACTCCGCTGATGGCGCGTGCGGCGGCGGCATCGCCGGGCGCCGGGTACTGCTGGTCAAAAAGCTCCTGCGGAAAACCGCCGAAGTCGTGAATGGTTTTGGGTTGCTCCATGGCGGTGAGCCACCAGCCTTCCGTGAGCCAATGCGCGGAGATGCACAAAATCAGCTGCGGTCGGGCGATCTTCGAGCCGAACTCGGCACCCAGGGCCTGCCAGCTGCGGCGGTACTCGTTGTCGCCGATGGCATTCATGGGACTGCCATGTCCCAGAAACAGCACCGGCATCCGGTCGGATTTTTGGAGCGAAGCGACCCGCTCCAGCGCAGACAGATCTGCAGGCGATGACAGGGATGACATGATTTTCCTTAAACCTGTCTAATAAGGCTGCTGGAAGTGTAAGCAGCGCTTTGATCCACCAGGCAGCTATCCAATTGGTGTTTATCCTCCAACACACAAGGCTTTCACCTGCTATATTGTTGCAGTGCACCATAACTAGTTTCCCGAGCCCCGATCGAGCCCGATCCAGGACGTCACAAAAGGTTTGTCCCATGCTTTATCAAGTCTATGAAACCCAGCGGAGGCTGATGGAGCCCTTCGTTGATTTTGCGCAGGCCGCGGCCAAGCTGTATGGCAATCCGCACTCGGCGGCCGGGCAAAACCCTTTTGCCCAGCGTGTGGCCGCAGGTTACAGCCTGATTTACCGGCTGGGGAAAGACTATGAAAAGCCAGCTTTCGATATTCCCACGATTGACGAAGACGGCAACAGCACCGCCATTCACGAACGCATCGAGATGGACAAACCATTTTGTGAGTTGCGCCGATTCAAGCGTTTTACCGACGACCCGGCGACACTGACCAAACTCAAGGGCCAGCCTGCGGTGCTGATTGTGGCTCCGCTCTCGGGTCACTACGCCACCTTGCTGCGTGACACCGTGAAAACCATGCTGAAAGACCACAAGGTCTATATCACCGACTGGAAAAACGCCCGCACCGTGCCGCTGTCCGAAGGCTCGTTCGGCCTCGACGATTACGTCAATTACGTGCAGGACTTCATCCGGCATTTGCAGGGCATCTATGGCAATTGCCACGTCATCAGCGTCTGCCAGCCCACCGTGCCGGTGCTGGCGGCTGTCTCGCTGATGGCTTCGCGCGGCGAAACCACGCCACTGTCGATGATCATGATGGGTGGCCCCATTGATGCCCGCAAATCGCCCACGGCCGTCAACAACCTGGCCATGAACAAGAGCTACGAATGGTTTGAAAACAATGTGATTTACCGCGTGCCCAGCAACTTCCCGGGCGCCGGGCGACGCGTCTATCCGGGCTTTTTGCAGCACACTGGCTTTGTTGCCATGAACCCGGACGTTCACGCAACCAGCCACTTTGACTACTTCAAGAACCTGATCAAAGGC
>JBKJRR010000156.1:0-3700 GCA_046594635.1 Burkholderiaceae bacterium | reverse complement strand
GCGCATACGTCGGCCATGCGGCCTGACATCAGGATACGCCCTGTCAGGGCTGATGCTTGGCCCGTTTCCATGACGCGCACGACCCGCAGCGGCTGTCTCTGGTGGTGCACGCCGGTCTTCGCTGCCGCGGGTGTTCCGGTCCGCCGCAATGACGACTGGCGGCCAGCAACGGGCACAACTGGTTGACGGAGCACGGGCTGAACCAGCAATTTGCCGGGCTTGGGCTGCCCATGCAGGTTGCGCAGGAAACGGCCAAACGGAGCGAACAGGGTAGATGCGATGACCAGACTTGGGTTCATGGCGGATCTCTCCAGAGTGGGCTTACATCAACATCGTGTTTCTAATCAGACCCACGGCCAGTCCTTCTATTTCGAACGGCTCGCCCGGTTCGACCACGATCATCTGGTAGTCGGGGTTCTCCGGGTGCAACTCGATTAGATGTTTGTTGCGTTTGAAGCGCTTGACCGTGACTTCGTCGCCCAGCCTGGCAACAACAATTTGCCCATTTTTGGCGTCCTTGGTGGCCTGCACGGCCAGCAGGTCACCATCCATGATGCCGGCGTCGCGCATCGACATGCCGCGCACCTTGAGCAGGTAGTCCGGGCGACGCTGAAACAAGCTGTTTTCGACGTAGTAGGTCTGATCGACATGCTCTTGCGCGAGGATCGGCGAGCCCGCGGCCACCCGACCGATCAGTGGCAACGCCAGTTGTGCGAGACCGGCCAGCGGCAAGGAGAACTGCTTGTTACGCGACTCGTTGATGGAGCGCAAGGCGTCGCTGCGTAGCCGGATGCCGCGCGATGTGCCACTGACCAGTTCAATGACACCCTTGCGTGCCAGTGCCTGCAGGTGTTCTTCTGCGGCATTGGCCGAACGGAAACCCAGCTCGGTCGCAATTTCGGCCCGGGTGGGGGGCGCGCCCGTACGCGCGATGGCACTTTGGATGAGATCCAGGATCTGTTGCTGACGCGCGGTAAGCTTGACTTGAAATTGCGGCATGTCCATGACGGTCACTCCTAGGTGGCCTTGCGGCCGGTTACTGGTTACATCAACAGTAACTGTATTTTTAACCAGTTTTCGATGGAATGCAAGCCATGAATGCGACTTTTCCGCAGAAGTTGGTGGTGTTGGGTACCGGTGGCACGATTGCCGGACTGGCCGAGGATGCGCATGACAACGTCGGCTACAAGTCCGCCCAGGTGGGTGTTGAGCAACTGCTGGCGGCGTTGCCGCAAGACCGACGTGTGCTTGCCACGCTGGTGAGTGAACAGGTGGCACAGGTCGACAGCAAGGACATGGATCCGGAAATCTGGCAACGCCTTGCGCAGCGGTGCGCGTTCTGGCTGGGCGACCCGCACGTGACGGGAGTCGTGGTTACGCACGGCACCGACACGATGGAGGAGACGGCCTATTTTCTGCACACGGTGTTGGCCCGCAGCGGGTGTTCCGACAAGCCGGTGGTATTGACGGGGGCAATGCGACCCGCCTCGGCGTTGGCGCCTGACGGCCCCCAGAACATGCTGGACGCCATGGTGGTGGCAACGGACCCGGGTGCGCGCGGCGTGATGGTGGTTTTTTCCGGCAATATCCATGGCGCGGTGGAGGTGCAGAAGGTTCATGGGTATCGCCAGGATGCGTTTGCGTCTGGCGATGCCGGTGTGCTGGGTTGGGTGCAGGAAGGCGTCGCTGTCTGGGTTCGACTTCAGTCGGCGGCAACCCGTGTCGATCCGCAGTTCGGCAGGCTGGAGCCGCTGGGAAACGCGCGTGATGCCAACTGGCAGGCGCTACTGGCCGGACCGGTGGTTTGGCCCCGTGTCGAGATCGTGAACAGCCATGCCGGTGCCACCGGCTTGCTGGTTGACACTTTGCTGGCTGCCGGTCCGGTGTTTCGACCGCAAGGGCTGGTCGTCGCCGGTACCGGTAACGGTAGCGTGCATCAGGCGCTGGAGGCTGCGCTGCTGCGTGCGACGGCCGATGGTGTCGCCGTCTGGCGTGCCAGCCGCTGCGGAACCGGTCATACAGTTGGCGACCTGGGCACACCGTTGCCGGATTCGGCAGGACTGTCGCCTGTCAAGGCGCGAATTGCGTTGATGTTGCAGTTGCTGCAGGCCGGTGCGCTCGATGGGCGCCGCGCTGCGACCGTTACCGGGCCGAAGACAACGCGATGAAGGCCTGGTCGCGGATCTGCTCGACAGCCCCGGTGCCGTTGATGGTGCGGTAAATCGGCGCCGACTTCGGGTCTTTCTTGGCCCAGTCCTGGTAATAGGTCACCAGCGGACGGGTCTGGGCGCTGTAGACCTCCAGGCGCTTCTTGACGGTTTCTTCCTTGTCGTCATCGCGCTGGATCAGCGGCTCGCCGGTCAGGTCGTCGACATCGGCAATCTTGGGTGGGTTGTGTTTGACGTGATAGGTGCGGCCCGAGGCGGGGTGCGAACGCCGCCCGCTCATGCGCTCGATGATGGCCTCGAACGGCACGTCGAATTCCAGCACGAAGTCAAGTTTGACGCCCGCGGCCTTGAGTGCATCGGCCTGTGGAAGGGTGCGTGGAAAGCCGTCGAAAAGAAAACCGTTGGCGCAATCGGGCTGGGCAATGCGCTCCTGGACCAAGCCGATGATGATGTCATCGCTGACCAGCGCGCCGGAGTCCATGACCTTCTTGGCTGCCAGTCCCATCGGGGTGCCAGCCTTGACGGCGGCACGCAGCATGTCCCCTGTGGAAATCTGCGGGATCCCGAACTTTTCGCAGATGAAGGTCGCCTGGGTGCCTTTACCGGCGCCTGGCGCGCCCAGCAGAATGAGTCTCATGGGATGTCTCGCGTGATTGAATTGTGGGAATGTGGCAGATCTACCTGACGGTCACCTTGCCACTGGTTCGCTGGCGCAAGAATAGCATGGGACCGGCGCCCCTCATTTGCGAAAAAGTCGCCTGACGCGCTCCAGATCCTGGGGAGTGTCGACGCCCGCGCCCGGGTCGACGTCGGTGACATGGACGGCGATGCGATGGCCGTGCCAGAGTGCGCGCAGTTGCTCGAGTGCCTCGGCCCGTTCGAGTGGTGCCGGTGGCAAATGTGGAAATTTGCGCAGGAAGCCTGCACGATAACCGTAGATACCGATATGGCGCATCGGCGCAGCCTCGCCTAGCAAACTGGACGCTGAGGCAGAACTCTGGGACCACCACAGCGTGTCGCCATGGTCCCGCGCCAGCGGAATCGGCGCACGGCTGAAGTACAACGCGTACTGCCGAGCGTCCAGCACCACCTTGACGACGTTGGGGTTGTGGAACTCTTCGAGCGAGCCGATCGGATGCGCGGCCGTACTCATGTCGGCATCGGGGCGGTCGTGCAGCAGACCTGCAACGGCATCGACCAGCGACGGGTCGATCAAGGGTTCGTCACCTTGGACATTGACCACGATGTGGGTATCGTCCAGACCCAGAAGGTCGCAGGCTTCAGCCAGCCGGTCGCTGCCCGAGGGATGATCGGTTCGGGTCAACACGGCTTCGATGCCATGGTCAGCACAGGCATCGGTGATGGAGCGGTCGTCGGCGGCCACCACGACACGGGTGTGGGTGGTGCCCGGAGCCGGGCTCACGCGTTGTGCGACCCGCACCACCATCGGAATGCCGGCGATGGACGCCAGCGGCTTGTTGGGCAATCGGGTGGAGGCCAGTCGGGCCGGAATCAGTACGGTGAATTTCATG
>JBKJRR010000501.1:0-8872 GCA_046594635.1 Burkholderiaceae bacterium | reverse complement strand
CGGCGTCGATCAAGGCAAGGTCGAGACCGGGCAATCCGTCTTCCTGGCACCCGATCCAGCATGGGCACTGGTGTTCGGCGCCAGGAAGACGGATTGCCCGGTCTCGACCTTGCCTTGATCGACGCCGACCTTGGCAATGAGTAACTCCGCAATGCCATCGACGCGCAGGTGGATGATGGACGCGTCGCCAAGGTGCTCGGCCAGTTCCACGGTTGCCGGTATGCCTTTGCCGTTCGCTGCCAGATGCAGGTGTTCAGGACGCAGGCCGATCCGATGCGCACCCGCCGGAGCTTCACTGGCCAGCGCATGCCACATTGCCAGATGCGGCGCCGCCGCGCCCGTTGCGGGTGCAAGCGGGATAAGGTTGATGCGCGGGGCGCCAATGAACGTGGCGACAAACTCGTTAGCCGGCCGGTTGTACAGCGTCATGGGTGGCCCGAGCTGCTCGACGATTCCCTTGTTGAAAACTGCGATTCGGTCGCCCAGCGTCATGGCTTCGACCTGATCATGAGTCACATAGATCATTGTGGTGCCGAGTTCCTTGTGCAGGCGCGAGAGCTCAATGCGCATGTTGACCCTCAGCGCCGCGTCCAGGTTGGACAGCGGCTCGTCGAAAAGAAATACCTTGGGCTTGCGCACGATCGCGCGGCCGATGGCCACGCGCTGGCGCTGCCCGCCGGATAGCTCTTTCGGATACCTGTTCAGCAATTCGGTGATGCGCAACACCTGCGCCGTTTGCCTGACCTGCTCTTCGCGCTGTGTCTGCCTTACACCTGCCATCTTCAGCGCGAATCCCATGTTCTCAGCGACGGTCATGTGCGGGTAAAGCGCATAGCTCTGAAATACCATCGCCGCACCGCGGTCGGCTGGCCGTATGTCGTTGGATCGCTGGCCGTCGATCAACAAGTCGCCGGCTGTGACACTTTCAAGCCCCGCGATCATGCGCAGCGTGGTCGACTTGCCACATCCGGACGGGCCCACGAAGACAATGAACTCGCCGTCGGCAACTTCCAGGTCAATGCCCTTGATGACGTCGACTGCACCGTAACTTTTGCGGATTCCGCGCAGAGTGACTTTTCCCATCTCAAGCTCCTGTAAAGGTCAATGACCGGGATGATCTGCGCGCGGCTTTCTGGCGTGAAATGAAGTCGCGGTACCACATGGCGCTGTCCTTGAGGGTGCGTCGCTGCGTCTTGTAATCCACATGCACGATGCCAAAGCGCTTTTCGTAACCTGAGGCCCACTCGAAGTTGTCGAGCAGACTCCAAACCATGTAACCCTCCATCCGCACGCCCTGGCGAATCGCCTGCGCAACCGCCTCGATATGGCGCGCGATGTAGTCGCGCCGATCCATGTCGTGCACCTTGCCGTCGACCCACTGGTCCCTGAAGGCTCCGCCGTTTTCAGTCACATACATCGGGGGCACGTCGTAGTCGTGGTCCAGGCGCAAAAGCAGATCGGTGAGTCCTTCCGGATAGACCTCCCAGCCCATATCGGTAATCTCGCGCCCACTGTCGCGTTTGTCCCATTCGCCCGAGTTGCTGACGACGGCGCGAGAGTAGTAGTTCAGACCCAGGAAATCCATCGGTGTCGCGATGGCATTGAGGTCGCCGTCATGGATCTCCGGCGCATCGGGGCCCAGGTGTTCCAGGATGTCGTGGGGATAGCGCCCCAGCATGAGTGGATCCATGTACCAGCGCAGCAGGAGGCCATCCTCCAGGCGTGCCTTCGCCAGGTCTTCCGGTGCATCGGTGGCCGGATAAACCGGCGAGAGATTGAGCACGATGCCCAGGCGCGACTTGCAGCCGTTCGCGCGCAGCGCCTGCAATGCCAAGCCATGACTGAGCAGCAGGTGGTGCGAGACCTGCATCGCAATAGCGCGGTCCTTGATGCCTGGCGCGAAGGTGCCGTCCTCGTGGCCGAGTTTCGCCATGACCCAGGGCTCGTTGTGGGTGGTTAATGTGCTGACCCTATCGCCCAGCCGTTCATCCATGCCCAGAGCATATTCAACGAAGCGGTGAACAGTATCGCGTTGCGCCCATCCCCCCCGATCCTGCAGCGCCTGTGGCAGGTCCCAGTGGTTGAGCGTCAGGTAGGGCTTGATACCCCTCTCAAGCAGGCCATCGACCAGCCGCTCGTAGAAATCCAGACCGTCCGGATTCCAGCCACCTGCACCGGTTGGCCGCACGCGGGGCCATGACACCGAGAAGCGATAGGCATCAACGCCCAGACTGGCGATCAGGTCCAGATCCTGCTTCAGAAGATGGTAGTGGTCACAGGCCACGTCGCCATTGCTGCCGTCGGCGATCGCGCCCTCGACCCGGCAAAAGGTATCCCAGATCGACGGCCCCTTGCCGTCGAGCCTGGCAGCTCCTTCGATCTGGAACGAACTGGTGGCCACGCCCCAAACGAACGTATCGGGGAGCGATCGCAAAATTTGCTCAGCCGGCCCATGGGTCATCTTGTAGGTCATTTCACTGCGCCGGCTGTCAGGCCGGAAATAAGTTGACGCGAGGACAGGACAAACAACACGACCAGTGGCAGTGTTGCGATGGCCGAGCCTGTCATCAGCGCGCCCCATTCGGTATCGACCGGACTTTGCAAACTGCGCAATGCCAGGGGCAGCGTATACATGTCGGGTGAACGCATCACCACCAACGGGCCGATGAAGTTGTTCCACGACGCGATGAAGGTGATCAGGCCCAGTGTCCCCAGGGCGGGTTTGAGCAAAGGCAGAACGATGCGCCAGTAAATTCCGATCTCGCTGCAGCCGTCCATGCGCGCAGCTTCGATCAGGTCCTTGGGGATGGATGTGCTGACGAACTGGCGCATCAGAAAAATTCCGAAGGCGCTCGCTGCGCCGGGTATGAAAAGGGCGCGTGGCTGGTCGATCCAGCCCAGCAAATCCATGATCATGAAGGTCGGAATCATGTTCATGAAGGTCGGGATCAGCATCGTTCCCAGTACCAGACCGAACAGCAGGTTCTTGAATCGAAACTCGAACAAGGCAAACGCATATCCGCCCATCGAGCAAAACAGCAAGGTCAGCGCGGTGGCTGCGAGCGCGACATAGACGCTCCACCCCAGGTTGCGCCAGAACGGAAGTCGCTCGGTCAGGATTTTTAGATTGACCATCAAATCGTCACCAAAGAACATAGGAGGCGGCAGACTGAATATCTCGGTGCGCGATTGGGTGGCAAACACGAACATGAAATAAAACGGCGAGAGCATGATCAACATGCCGACGCCGACCACGCAATACGCCGCCCATGGTGCAAGGGAACTGGATTGAATTTTCATGAAGAGGAGCCTGCAGTTCAGGTCGCGGACTTGGGCGAACGAAACGCGATATTGGTCAACCAGGTGAGCACACCCACGACGATGAACAATAACCATGACATTGCGCTGGCCGCCCCGAAGTCGTTGAAATCAAAGGCCATCCGGTACAGGTAGATCGCCGTCGTCATGCCGGCCTGGTCCGAGCCGCCACGTCCGCCGGTCAGGATGAACGGCTCTTCGAAAAGTTGCAGTCCACCGATGACGCTGAGCGTGACACCGAAGAAGATCATCGGCTTGAGGCTTGGCAGCGTGATGTAGAAGAATTGCTGAATGCGTCCGGCGCCGTCCATCGTGGCGGCTTCATAGATGTCGTTCGGAATCGTCTGCAGTGCCGCGAGGTACAACACCACGTTGAAGCCGACGTAGCGCCAGAACACCAGCATCGAGATCGCCGGCTTGATGTTGTCCGGATCTCCCAGCCAATCGATGGGTTCACCCGGAAACAGCCAGCCCAGCGCCGGAATCTGCGAGATACCCTGCAGGCCGACGTTGACCAGTCCATAGTCGGTCGAAAACAGCGAACTGAAGAGGATGGCAATTGCGACGGTCGATGTGATGTAGGGCATGAAATAGGCACCGACAACCACGTTGCGCAGTCCCTTGAACGACGAGTGGATGAAGTAGGCCAGCGGAATCGCGACCACATGCTGCGGCACACCTGACGCAAGTGCCAGCCATCCAGTGTTGTAGAGCGACTTCCAGAACCATTCATCCTGCAATGCGAACGCGAAGTTGCCTATCCCGACATAACTCATTGCCGCCATGCCACTGCTCGGCTCCCAGGACTGAAAGGCAAGGTACAGCGAAAACAGCAGCGGAAACAATCCGAATACGCCGAAGAGAATGACGAACGGACTGATGAATACATAGGGTGCCCATGCTGGGGACAGACGCAATGCGGCGGGAATCTTCATGATGAACTCCGTGTCGGGGCAGGGTGCTTGAGCACGTGTTCAGCGATGCGCGCGCTTGCTCAGCAGGCGCTGGGCATCTGCCAGGGCAACACCGATGTCCTTGCCGCGATCGAGTACCTTGTCGAGTTCGGTGTTGATGACCTCGTCGGCAAACGCGTCCTGCTTGTGAACGGATACGACGGTGATTTTTCCTGCAGCTTCGCGCCAGCCAATCCGTGCCTTTTGCCCACCCAGGAACTCGATCGGCTGGTCGAAGAAGGGATCGTCATAGGTCTCCAGCAATGCCGGAAAAGCGTCTTGGGAGCGGAACGCACTGAGTTGCACGTCGCGGTTGAGGGTCATCAACTGAATGAATTCCCAGGCAAGTTGCTTGTGTTCAGGCGGCGATGCACGGGCGATGGCGTAAAACGTGCCGCCATACGCAGCGAAGGCTGCCTCGGGCAGTTGCGCTGCGCGCCATAAGCCCCGCGTCTTCGGCGCCAGCCAGTTGTTCAGATGGCCCGCCAGCCAGGCCCCTGTCATCTGGGTTGCGATCGATCCGCGCTTGAAACCTTCGGACCATTCGTTGGACCAGGCTGAAACCCTGGCGTCGAGTTTCTGCTGCCGCACCTTGCGTGCCAGTTCAAACGCGCGCACGAAACGCGGCGACGTCACCAGCACGTTGGACTTGTCGTCGAAATAGAGCCCTTCGCCCGGCTGGATGCCGGCGCGGATGACAATGTCCTTCATGTCGCGCGCATGTGCCATCAGGTACGCGCCGGTGGCCTGCTTGATCCTGGTGCCGGAGGCGACATAACTGTCCCACGACTGCGTCAGTTCGGCTTCGGTCACGCCGGACTTGGTCAGTAGGTCGGTACGGTAAAGCAGGGTGCCCGGTCCGATGTCTGTGGGTACCGCGACCACGGCGCCTTTGCGGTTGGTGGCCTGTGCAATCGCGTAGGGGACGAAGCGTGACGCAAACTTGCCGATGCCGTAGGGCTCTAAAGCCAGGTTATCGAGTCCGCCGCCCTGCGCAAAGCGCCCGACATATCCAACCTCCAATGCCATCACGTCCGGCAGGTAAAACGCAGTGGACAGTGCGGTGGTCATGGCCGTGTGGTGGTCGCTGAACTGGCGGCTGACAACCTTGATATCTACGTTGGGATGCAGGCGTTTCCAGTGCGGAATGGCCGATCGCACAATATCGTCCACTGCGGGAAATGCGGCCACCGTAAGCACGACTTGAGCTTGTGCCGCAGCCATGGTCGCCATCGCCAGAGACATCACGATCGGGATGCAGGCTTGAATGGGCAACCAACGAGTAATTTGCATCTGTGTCTCCTCCATCGGGCGGCGTCGCTGGTTGCGTTGTCGCGCTGCCGCTGGTGTGATCGCCAATCAAAAGACCTTGACAGTCTATGAAAGCGCTTTCAGACAAATTATATGAGGAGGAACGCAGAGTGTGGCTAGGGTATTCCCTCGCGCGATGCGACCCGCGTCACGGCGGGCCTGGTTGCACTCGGCATCAGCCGGGCAACCGACGCCCGGATTCACGCGCGACCAGGATTGGCGCGGGCACCTGACCTACCGGTGTTTCGCCGGCGATGAGCTGAAGTATCGCGGCGGCGGCCAATCGGCCAATGTCGTAGGCCGGTTGGCGAACGCTGCTCAAAGGCGGAATCGCATAAAGCGAGGTGGGAAGATCGTCAAAGCCGACCAGTGACACATCGCCCGGGACGCGCAAGGAATGGCGTTGCAGAGCGAGATTGGCGCCTACGGCCATTTGGTCATTTGCCGCGAAGATCGCGGTGAAGCGTCGCCCGCTCTTGAGCAATTGTTCGACTGCCATCAAGCCGCTGACCTCATGATAGGCGCCGGAGATCACCAGTCCGGGGTCATAGGCAATGCCCGCTGCCTGTAACGCTAATCGGTATCCGCGCATGCGTTCGTTTGCGTCGGGGTGTTGCCCATCCCCGGCAATGAAAGCGATCTGCCGGTGTCCCAGGTCGATCAGGTGTTGGGTCGCGATTCGACCACCTTCGACATTGTCGAAATTGAGCGAGAACAGTCCGGGGCTTTTGAGGTTTCGACCCGTCACGACAACCGGGATCGACTTGGCACAGCTTTTGAGAGCCTGGTCCGGCAGGCAACCGGTCAGGACGATGATTCCATCGACTCGGCGGGCTCGCAAAACATCGATGCCGCGCGTCTCCGCGGCGGCGTTCCAGTGTCCGCTGACAAACAGAGGACAGTAACCGGCCATGTCCAGTTCGTCTTCGATACCGCGCAATGCAGCACCGTAGAACGGGCTGTCGATGGCCTGGGTGATGACACCCACGCTGAAAGACCGGCCGCCTGCCAGACCCCGGGCCACCGGATTGGGCACGAATCCGAGCTGCGCGATTGCCTTGTCGACGGCTGCCCGCTTTTGCGCGTTCACAACCGCGGTGCCATTGAGAATACGGGAAACAGTGCTAGCCGACACACCCGCAAGTTGGGCAACGCGATCGATTGTTGCAGGGGCGGCCGTGCGCTGCGCTGACGCCTTGGAATGCGCTTTCACGCTGCCATTGTTGCTCATCAGCGGATCTCCTTGAAGGCGCGAGTATACGGTGCGTCGATCACCGAAAAATGGCCAATGGATCGTGTGGTGGAGCGATTGAAGATAGCAGGTGCTACTCAGCCAGGCGTGGCGGATTCGGCAGCCTCGTGATTTGGCGCGTCATCCACGAGCCCCATGCTGTAAAGCCGCGCATAGTGGCCTTGCGCCGCCAGCAGCTCGGCATGGCGCCCGATTTCCGCGATGCGCCCGCTGTCCATCACGACGATCCGGTTGGCATGCTGAACCGTTGACAACCGGTGCGCAATGACCAGGGTGGTGCGTTTTTGCATCAGTCGCTGCAATGCATCCTGGACTGAGCGTTCGGATTCGGCGTCGAGTGCGGACGTGGCCTCGTCCAGAATCAGCACGGGTGCGTCCTTGTACAAGGCACGCGCGATCGCCAGCCGTTGGCGTTGCCCGCCCGAGAGCTGCATCGCGTTATGGCCGACGATGGTGTCCAGTCCTTGCGGCAATTCATCCACCAGACCCTGCAGGTTGGCCGCTGCCATGCAACGCGCGACCTTGTCGCGGTCCATCGTCTGGCCCAACGCCACGTTCACGGCGATGGTGTCGTTGAGCATCAATACATGCTGGCTCACCAGCGCATACTGGCTGCGCAAGGACGTGAGATTCCATTCGCGCAGTTCATGACCATCAAGCGAGATAGTTCCCGAACTGGCATCGACAAAGCGAGGCAGCAGATTGACCAGCGTCGACTTGCCAGAGCCCGACGCGCCGACCAGGGCGACCGTCTCTCCGGCCGCCACCTCCAGGCTGAACCGATCGAGTGCAGGGACCGTGCTGCCCGCATAGGCCACGCTGACGTTGTCAAAACGTATCGTGCCACTGGCATGCGCCATCGCAAATGCTCCGCCGGTTTCGTTCGGTGTTCGGGCCATCATGTCCAGCCCGCGCTCCATGGCCGCCAGGCCACGGGTGATCGGGTTGGCGACTTCGGTCAGGTGTTTGAGCGGTGCGATCAACATCAGCATGGCGGTGACAAAAGCAACAAAGCTGCCCACCGACGTAGTGTTGTCGGCGCTCTGGATCAGGGCCACGGTGATCACGGTGGACAGGGCCACCGCAGCAAGCATCTGGGTCAGCGGCGTCATCGCCGCAGAGGCAGCAGTCGACTTCATTGACAGCCGGCGCAGTCCTTCGCTGAATTTGGCAAATCGCTCGGCCTGCGAGGCCTGCGCCGCCTGCAACCGGATGTCGCGGTGCGCCAGGACGTTTTCTTCGACGACGTACGCCAGGCTATCGGTTGCATCCTGGCTGTTGCGCGTGACACGGTAAAGGCGACGCGACAGCACCCGCATGACAAGCGCCACGGCCGGGAACAGGAACACGACGATCAGCGTCAGCCTCCAGTTCAGATACATCAGGTAGCCGAGCAGGGCGGCCAGCGTCAGGCTGTTGCGCACCAGGGTCATCAGCGCGGAGACCAGCAAGGCCGAACCGGTCTGCACTTCGTACACGATGGTGTTGGCCAGCGCGCTCGAGGTCTGCCCGCTGAACAGCGTAAGCTGAGCGCCCAGCAACTTGTCGAACATCGCCTTGCGCAGCACGGTCAAACCGTTGCTGGTGATCTTGGTCATTGCCAGTTGGGCGGTGAAGCTGCATATGCCACGCACGCCGAACAGGAGAATCAGCGCCACTGGAACCGCCCACAAGGCCAGTTGCCCTTGCTGAAAGCCACGGTCAAGCAGAGGCTGAAGCAATGCAGGAATCAGTGGCTCACTGAGCGCCAGGATCAAGGTGGCGCCGGCGGCTGTGGCCCAGACCCACAACGGGCGACCGAAATAGGGCCACAGGCGTCGCAGCCGCTTGGACAGGCTGCCAGCAGCCATCAGCGAATCTGGCTTGTGCACGTCAGGCACTGGCAGGGCGCAAACGCTTGCCGAGGGCAAGCCGGTGAGATGGGGCGATACGCGACGTTCCGTAACCATGTGTTGCAGCGCTGGATGGCCGTGCCGCAGGGGCGCGGGGGGCGTGGGTGGACTGATGCGTCATGATGCTGGAATGCGTGGGTTTATTA
>JBKJRR010000119.1:0-2978 GCA_046594635.1 Burkholderiaceae bacterium | reverse complement strand
AATGCCAGGCTGTTCAAGGAAGCGCAGGAGGCGCGCGAGCAATCCGAGGCCGCGCGCGGTCAGGCCGAAGCCGCCAACGAAGCCAAGAGCAGCTTCCTGGCCACGATGAGCCACGAGATCCGCACGCCGATGAATGCGGTGATCGGCATGAGCGGGCTGCTGCTGGATACAAAGCTCGATGCCGAGCAGCGCGATTTTGCCAGCACGATCCGCGACAGCGGGGACGCACTTTTGACCATCATCAACGACATCCTGGATTTCTCCAAGATCGAGGCCGGCAAGATGGACGTGGAGGCGCATCCGTTCGATGTGCGCGAATGCGTGGAGTCGGCGCTGGATCTGATTGCGGGGAGGGCGGCGGAGAAGAAGCTGGAGATTGCTTACCTGCTCGAAGGTGATGTGCCGACTGCGATCAACGGCGATGTGACGCGCTTGCGCCAGATTCTGCTGAACCTCTTGTCCAACTCGGTCAAGTTCACAGAGAAGGGTGAAGTGGTGCTGACGGTGCAGGCCGGCGTGGTGGACAACGGGCAACCGCAGCTGGAGTTCGCGGTGCGCGACACCGGTATCGGACTCTCCGAGGCCGGCAAGGCCAAGCTGTTCCAGAGCTTCAGCCAGGCGGACAGCACCACCACGCGCAAGTACGGTGGTACCGGCCTGGGGCTGGCGATCAGCAAGCGGCTCTGCGAGATCATGGGCGGCACGATGTGGGTCGAGAGTGACGGGCCGGGGATGGGTTCCACTTTCCGCTTCACCATCCGCGCACCGAAAGCTGAGATGTCGGAGAACATGCGGCGCAGCTTCATCGGGGAGCAGCCAGCGCTGGCCGGCAAACACATCCTGGTGGTGGATGACAATGCGACCAACCGCAAGATTCTGAGCCTGCAGACGGCGCGCTGGGGCATGGTTCCGAAAGACACGGAATACCCCGAGACGGCGCTGCAATGGCTCAAAGGGGGCGAGAGCTTCGACCTGGCGATCATCGACATGCACATGCCCCAGATGGACGGAGTAGATTTGGCGCGTCGGATCCGTGCCTCGCATCCCGGCCTGCCGCTGGTGCTGTTCACCAGCCTGGGCCGGCGCGAAGCCGTAGCAGAAGCCGGTGACCTGTTCAAAGCCACGCTGGCCAAGCCGCTGCGCCAGAGCACGCTATTCGACACGCTGATGAACCTGCTGGCAGCGGAAGGGGCGCACAAGGTCGAAGCCCCCAAAGCCAAGCCCAGCATGGACCCCGGCATGGCGGCGCGCCATCCGCTGCGCATCCTGCTGGCCGAGGACAACGCGATAAACCAGAAGCTCGCCATGCGACTGTTGCAGCAGATGGGCTACCGGGCGGACCTGGCCAGCAATGGCATCGAGGCGATTGAATGCGTACAGCGCCAGACCTACGACGTGGTGCTGATGGATGTGCAGATGCCGGAGATGGATGGGCTGGAAGCCAGCCGGCGGATCACGGCCAAGTACCAATCGGGGGAAAGGCCGCGCATCGTGGCGATGACCGCCAACGCGATGCAGGGCGACCGCGAAGAGTGCATGGCTGCCGGAATGGATGACTATGTGACCAAGCCGATTAGGGTGGATGCGCTGGTCCAGGCCCTGGTGCATTGCGAAGCGCGCGGAGAGGCATGACATGCAGCAATCGCCGACTCCTTCCGCAGTGTCCCTGAAGCACCTGCTCACCGTCTGCGCGCAATTGCATGCCGTGGCCGATATGCCGCGCCTATGTACGCGTCTGGCCCTGGAGGTGAAGTCGCTTGTTCATGCGCAGCGCGTGCTGGTTCTGCTCGAGGCGTCCGCGGGCACCGGCATTGCGAGCGCAAAGCTGCCGCGCGGCGAGGACGCGGCAGCGCTGCTCCAGGCCATCTCGCCTTGGCTCGTTGAGGCACGCCAGGCCCTGGCCGTAGTGCTGCGCCACGGACCCGATGGCACCGAGGCAGCCCGCCAGCGTTCCTGCCTGCTCGCACCGATGATGGCGCAAGACACGTTGGTCGGCTTTCTGTACGCCGACTCGGAAGGAGCAGCCGGTCGCTTTGCCGACGCCGACCGTGAGCTCCTTGCCTTCCTTGCTGACCAGGCTGCCGTGGCGCTCGACAACATCCGCGCCAGCGAGAACCTGCAGCGCAATGTCGCCGAGAGAACCGCCGAGCTCGAGCAGCGCGCGCGTGAGCTCACCGCGCAGCGGTCGATCCTGCAAACGACGCTGGAAAACATCGACCAGGGCATAACGATGGTCGACACGAACCTGCGCACGATTGCACTGAACCACCGCTTCCTGGAGTTGTTGGACCTTCCTGTGGAGCGGTTCGCGCAGGGATTCCATATGGCTGAAGCCTTCCGCTTCAACGCCGAGCGCGGCGAATACGGTCCCGGTGATATCGACGAACTCGTGCGCCAGCGCGTGGAACTCGCTGAACGTTTCGAGCCGCATGCCTTCGAGCGGGCGCGCCCAGATGGTCGCGTGCTCGCGGTCCGGGGAAGAGCGCTGCCGGGCGGTGGATTCGTCTCGACCTATTCGGATGTGACCGAGCAGCGTCGTGCCGAAGAGCAGATCCGCCAGCAGTTCAAGGAGACCCAGGTGGCGCTGGAGCGCCAGACTGCGACAGCCGAGATATTGAAAGTCATCGCCAGCTTTCCCGACGACGTGACGCCGGTGTTCGACGCCATCGCCGAGCGTGCGCGGGCGTTGTGCGGCGGGACCACGGGCGCCACGACACGCTTTGATGGCGAGATGATGCACCTGGTGGGTTTCCACGGCACGTCGCCGCAGGCGAAAGCCGCCATGCAGGATGCATTTCCGCGCAAGGCGGACATGGGTTCGGCGCATGGGCGGTGCATCTTGACCAGGGAACCGGTCGTGATCCCCGACGTGTTGCTCGACGATCAGTACGAACTCAATGCATTTTCACGGTCTGCCGACTTTCGCAGCCTGCTGGCGGTTCCCATTCTTCAGGCCGGGCAGGCCATCGGCTCGATCG
>JBKJRR010000369.1:0-12363 GCA_046594635.1 Burkholderiaceae bacterium | reverse complement strand
TCGGAGCTGGCGGGGTCCGCGCACGCAAAGTGGGCGGGTCGAGCAAGACCGTGTAATCGCGAACAATTCGACCGCTGGCCCAACTCGCCTGCACGATCAGGTCGACAAAAGGCTCTGATACCACGCGATCACTGATGATGCGAATGTAGGCACGGCCGTCCGCGCGCCGTTGCAAGGATATCTGGACACGGGCCAATGCCGGGTTGTACTCCAGGCCTGCGGCCTTGAATGCGCTGGGAGCAGCAATCGCCGGCTTGAGCGAAGCCGCCTCGTCGGCATTGATCTCCGGAATGTCGATTTCGGCGCGTAGTGGCTCGCCCAGTGCCGATTGGACAGTAATACGTCCAAGTGCCAAGGCGAAGGCCGACGACGCGTGCAGGCCAAACAGCGCAATGACCAAGGATGCAACAGCGGTCTTGCGCCAGCCATGTGACTTAGGGATCAATTTAGTAGCCTCCGATGCTCGCGCACTTAACCACGACTGCGTGTTGTGGGTGCAGATGCCGCGACACTCTAACCTTAAAAAGGACCATAACATCAATGTTTTAGGCTGACAAGGTGAGAAAGTGCTCAAATCTTTCCCCGTCCTCGGCCCCCCCTGCTAACCGGCCCGAATGTTGTCACAGGGCAACGCATCAGGGAAACACGCAAAAGTCGCAGAATGGCCACGGTGGCAAGCTCAGCGTTCGAGCAATATGCGCAACATGCGCCGCAGGGGTTCGGCAGCGCCCCACAATAACTGGTCGCCGATGGTGAAAGCGCCCACGTATTCGGGGCCCATGGCCAGTTTGCGAATCCGTCCGACTGGAATGTTCATCGTGCCAGTGACCGCTACCGGGGTCAGTTGCGCCATCGTCGCTTCACGATTGTTCGGAACCACCTTGGCCCAGGCGTTGTCGGCCGCGATCAAGGCCTCGATGTCACCGACAGGCACGTCCTTTTTCAATTTGAACGTCAGCGCCTGGCTGTGACAGCGCATGGCGCCGACACGAACACAAAAGCCATCCACTGGAATGGCGGCGGATTCGAAGCCGGGGCCTCGCCCGAGAATCTTGTTACTTTCTGCGCCGCCTTTCCACTCCTCTTTGCTCATGCCGTCGCCCAGATCCTTGTCGATCCAGGGGATCAGGCTGCCACCAAGCGGCACTCCGAAGTTGGCGGTTTCAGCGGCGTTCATTGACTGCTGGCGTGCCAGTATCTTGCGGTCGATTTCCAGAATGGCCGAGTGTGGATCATCGAGTAAAACGCGCACTTCGGTGTTCAGGCTGCCGTACTGGGTCAGCAACTCACGCATGTGTTGTGCGCCGCCACCTGAGGCCGCCTGATAGGTCATGGAACTCATCCATTCGACCAGATCGGCTTTGAACAGCGCGCCCACTCCCATCAGCATGCAACTGACGGTGCAATTGCCGCCGATCCAGTTGCGCCCGCCTTTGGCCATTGCGGCCTGAATCACCGGTAAGTTGACCGGGTCGAGGATGATGACGGCGTCGTCCTGCATGCGCAGGCTGGAGGCCGCGTCGATCCAGTGACCGTCCCAGCCTGCGCTGCGCAGCTTGCCGAAAACAGCACTGGTGTAGTCGCCACCCTGGGCCGTGATGATGATGTCGCAACGCTTGAGTGCGGAAATGTCCATCGCATCTTGAAGATGCTCGCCGGACTTGCCGTAAGCCGGGGCATTGCCACCGGCATTGGATGTCGAGAAGAAGATCGGTTCTATCAGGTCGAAGTCGCCTTCGGCCTGCATGCGATCCATCAGCACAGAGCCAACCATGCCGCGCCAGCCGACCAGTCCCGTAACTTTCCTTGCGCCGCTCATTTGCATTACCCTTTGTCAAACTGAATATTGGGAGCCATTCAGCTGTCCGGCTCGTCCAGCCGGGTAGGGCGCGACGAACCGGGCTGCCTCAGCCTTTGGTGGTGGTCGTCGTCTTGGTGATGGACGAGCCAGATGGCAAACCGTCACAGGGCCGCATCAAAGCGGCGCTGTGACGAAAATTTGCCATGGGATTCATCGCGCGATTGTAGGGGATTCAACCCCGCAAAACCCTGACTACCGCATCCCCCATTTCGACGGTGCCGACCTTGGTCGTACCCTCGCTGTGGATATCGGCTGTGCGCAGGCCTTGTTCCAGTACTTTGGCCACAGCAGCTTCGATTCGATCAGCGGCTTCGGGTTGGTTCAGGCTGAAGCGCAGCATCATCGCCGCGCTCATGATCGTGGCCAGGGGATTGGCGATACCTTGCCCGGCGATGTCCGGGGCGCTGCCATGGCTGGGTTCATACAGGCCCTGATTGCTGGCATTCAGACTGGCGGAAGGCAACATGCCGATGGAGCCGGTCAGCATCGCAGCCTCGTCGCTGAGGATATCGCCAAACATGTTGCCGGTGACCACCACGTCGAACTTCTTGGGCGCCTTGACCAGTTGCATGGCGGCGTTGTCAACATACATGTGGTCGAGCGTGACATCAGGGTATTCGAGGCCAACTTCAGTCACCACGTCTTTCCAGAACTGGAAGGTTTCAAGGACGTTAGCCTTGTCTACACTGGTGACTTTCTTGCCACGCTTGCGCGCCGCCTGAAAGGCCACATGCGCAATGCGTTCGATCTCCGGACGCGAATACCGCATGGTGTCGAAAGCCTCCTCACTGCCAGGGAAATGCCCGTCGGTTGCTGTGCGCCGACCACGCGGCTGACCAAAATAAATATCACCTGTCAGTTCGCGAATGATGAGCAGGTCCAGGCCCGCGATAAGGTCGGGTTTGAGACTGGACGCATCCACCAATGGCGCATGACAGATCGCCGGACGCAGGTTGGCAAACAGACCCAGGGCCTTGCGCAGCCCCAAAATGGCTTGTTCAGGTCGCAAAGAACGCTCGAGCTTGTCGTACTTCCAGTCGCCGACGGCACCAAACAGGATGGCGTCGGACTGCTCGGCCAATTTCAGCGTCGATTCTGGCAGTGGATGGCCATGCGCCTCATAAGCCGCGCCGCCAACCAGGGCAGTCTCAGTTTCAAATTTCAGGTCCAGAGCACCCAGTACCTTGACGGCCTGCGCAACTATTTCGGTACCGATGCCGTCACCTGGCAGGACTGCGATTTTCATGAAGAGCTTGAGGTTTGGTATGCAGAGCAGGGCGCAAAGTTCAGCGCATCTGGCGGTTCCAGATGTCGTCCTGCTGCTTCTGCAGGCTTTGCGCCTTGAAGATATTGTCGAACCTGGCGAGTTGGGAGCATAGATAACCGTCATACGCCGGCGTGCCAATGGCGGCCAGACACAGTGCGCGCAAGGATGCTGCCGCCGGTGGTGTTGCCATGACAGCGCGCAGTTCCGGCGGCATGTTGGCGAGTTGGGCTGCCTGCGCGGCTTGCTGGCACAGCGTCAGGTTGCGTTGCTTGTAAGCGATGTTCTCGCATCTCGTGAGCAACGGGTTGAGTTCCGGCAGGCGTCCCAGCAGTGCCTGGATGGCTGGCAATGCCAGCAGGTCTTCCACTATTCCCGCCTGCGCCGGTTGGACCACACATCCGGCAGACAGCAACACGGCAAACAAGAATTTTTTCATCGTGGCTCCTCGTATAAAGGAAAGGTATTGGCCAACCAGGGTTTGGCGGCCAGGCGTTCGGCTTCGAATGCCTTGATCTTCTCGGCATGACGCAAGGTCAATCCGATGTCGTCGAAACCGTTGAGCAGACAGTACTTGCGAAACGCTTGCACGTCAAAAGTGATTTCCTCGCCCTGAGGCAACACGATCAGCTGGCGCTCAAGATCGACCGTCAGGCTGTAGCCCGGATAAGCCGCCACTGCGTCGAACAGCGCGCCGATCCTGCCCTCGGACAACACGATCGGCAGCAGACCGTTCTTGAAGCTGTTGTTGAAGAAAATGTCGGCGAAACTCGGCGCCAGGATGGCGCGAAACCCGTACTGATCCAGCGCCCATGGAGCGTGTTCTCGCGACGATCCGCACCCGAAGTTCTTGCGTGCCAGCAAGATGGAGGCTCCGGCGTAGCGTGGCTGATTGAGCACGAAGTCGGGGTTGGGTTTGCGGCTGGTCGGGTCCTGTCCCGGAAAACCCGGATCCAGATAGCGCCACGCATCGAACAGGTTCTCGCCAAAACCGGTCTTGCGAATCGACTTGAGGAACTGCTTGGGAATGATCGCGTCGGTGTCGACGTTCTCACGGTCCATTGGCGCGACCAGCCCATTGTGTACGTTAAATTTCTGCATCAGTACTTCTTCACGACGTTCCGGATCTTCGCTTCGGCCCTTTGCAGGGGCAGTCCCATGCCATGCGCGGTATTGCAACCGTCACATTTGGCAGACAGCAGGGGCAGGGTAGCGAAAAGCAGAGAATGTTTCAAGGTTTGCGCACCGGCGCTCAGATGAATTTGCGGATATCGACGAAGTGGCCGTGTATTGCAGCCGCGGCGGCCATGGCAGGGCTGACCAGGTGGGTCCGTCCCCCGGCTCCTTGACGGCCCTCAAAGTTGCGATTGCTGGTCGAAGCGCAACGCTCTCCTGGCTCAAGTCGATCGGCGTTCATGGCCAGGCACATGGAGCAGCCGGGCTCGCGCCATTCGAAGCCGGCAGCCTTGAAGATATCGTGCAAGCCTTCATTCTCTGCCTGCTGCTTGACGAGCCCGGAGCCCGGAACGACCATGGCCAGCTTGACATTCTTGGCTACCTTGCGACCCATTTTCTTCACAATCGCTGCGGCTTCGCGCATGTCTTCGATACGGCTGTTGGTACACGAGCCGATGAAGACCTTGTCGACATAAATGTCGTTCAATGCTTTGCCGGGCTGCAGGTCCATATAGGTCAGCGCCCGTTCGATGGCGTCGCGTTTGCTGGCGTCTTTTTCCTTGTCCGGGTCTGGTACCTGCGCATCTATGCCAAGCACCATCTCCGGCGAGGTGCCCCAGGTAACCTGTGGCACGATGGTTGCCGCGTCGAGTTCGACCACGGTGTCGAACCTGGCATCGGGGTCCGATTGCAACGTGCGCCAATACGCGGTTGCGTGGTCCCAGGCAACACCGGCAGGGGCCAATGGCCTTCCTTTGACATAGTTGATGGTCTTCTGGTCCACGGCGACCAGGCCTGCTCGAGCGCCCGCCTCGATGGCCATGTTGCAGACTGTCATGCGGCCTTCCACGCTCAACGCGCGAATGGCAGCACCAGCAAACTCGATGGTATATCCCGTGCCGCCGGCGGTGCCGATACGGCCGATGATGGCCAGCACGATGTCCTTGGCGACGCAGCCCGCCGGCAATACGCCTTCGACCCGCACCAGCATGTTTTTGGCTTTCCTGGCCAGCAGGGTCTGCGTCGCCAGCACGTGCTCGACTTCACTGGTGCCAATGCCGTGCGCGAGCGCACCAAAGGCGCCGTGCGTGGAGGTGTGGGAGTCGCCGCAGACCACGGTCATGCCGGGCAGAGTGGCACCGTTCTCGGGTCCGATCACATGCACGATGCCCTGTCGTTTGGACAGGAAGGGGAAATACGCAGCCGAACCGTATTGCTGGATATTGGCATCCAGTGTGGTGACCTGCTCACGGCTGACCGGGTCGGTAATGCCGTCGTAGCCAAGTTCCCAACCGGTTGTGGGCGTATTGTGGTCAGCCGTGGCGACCACGGAACTGACGCGCCAGACTTTGCGGCCGGCCTGCCGCAAACCTTCATAGGCTTGCGGGCTGGTGACTTCATGCACCAGGTGCCGATCAATATAGAGGACGGATGTGCCGTCTTCTTCGGTGTGGACGACGTGCTCGTCCCAGATCTTGTCGTACAACGTGCGGCTCATGGCTTCCATTCCGGTAAGGCGCAATTTTACGTCGCCCCCTCACGGGCGGGCGACGCCTGGCACTCGATGAGTGGTGTTCTGGGTCAGCGTTTTCCGACAGCGACGACGTCACGTTGCGCCGAGCCGGTGAACAGCTGGCGCGGGCGACCGATCTTGTAATCGGGATCGCCGATCATTTCGTCGAGCTGGGCAATCCAGCCGACCGTGCGGGCCAACGCGAAAATAGCCGTGAACATCGATGTCGGGATGCCAATCGCGCGCTGCACGATGCCGGAATAAAAGTCGACGTTTGGGTACAGCTTGCGCTGCACGAAATAGTCGTCTTCCAATGCAATTTTCTCAAGCGCCATCGCCAGTTTGAACAGGGGGTCGTTCTCCAGACCCAGCGCGCTGAGCACTTCCTTGCAGGATTCCTGCATCAGCTTGGCGCGCGGATCGTAGTTCTTGTAGACCCGGTGGCCGAAGCCCATCAGCTTGATGCCAGAGTTCTTGTCCTTGACCTGGTTGATGAATTCACCGATTTTTTCGACGCCGCCCATGACCTGGATTTCCTCCAGCATCTTCAGGGCTGCTTCGTTTGCGCCACCGTGCGCCGGTCCCCACAGGCAGGCAACGCCTGCAGCGATTGCGGCAAACGGGTTGGTGCCCGAGCTGCCGCACAGGCGCACTGTGGACGTAGACGCATTCTGCTCGTGGTCGGCATGCAGGATGAAGATGCGATCGAGTGCGCGCTCAATCACCGGGTTGACAACGTATTCCTCGCACGGATTGGCGAACATCATGTTCAGCAGGTTGCCTGCATAGCTCAGGTTGTTTCGTGGGTACATGTACGGCTGGCCCGCGTTGTATTTGTAGGCCATCGCCACCAGTGTCGGCATCTTGGCGATCAACCGGATCGCCGAGATCTTGCGATGCTCCGGGTTGTGGATGTCGGTGCTGTCATGGTAGAACGCCGACAGGGCTCCCACCAGTCCAGTCAGGATGGCCATCGGGTGTGCATCGCGGCGGAAACCACGCACGAAGAAATGCATCTGCTCGTGCACCATCGTGTGCTTGGTGACCAGATCGTTGAATGCGGTCTTGGCTGCCTGGTTGGGCAGGTCACCGTACAACAGCAGATAGCAGGTCTCCATGAAGTCGCAGTTGGTCGCCAGCTGCTCGATTGGATAACCGCGATAAAGAAGTTCGCCTTTGTCGCCGTCGATGTAGGTGATGGCCGACTCGCAAGCTGCGGTGGACATGAAACCCGGGTCATACGTGAACATGCCGGTCTGTCCATAGAGCTTGCGGATGTCGACCACATCAGGGCCTACGGTGCCGGTATAGACGGGAAACTCGATGTTCGGAGATCCGTTGCTGAACGACAGCGTCGCTTTGTTGTCAGCCAGTTTCATAATTCACCCTTTCAGTTAGATTTTCTCAACATGGCCAGGACCTCGACAACATCCGTGTGATCCAGCCTTGCATCCATGTCTGCCAGTGCCTTGCGCCCCAGGTGCAGGTCCAACAGGTCATTGTCACTCAGCTCCATCAATTCAGTCAGTGCCAGCCCGTGCCGTTCGCTCAAGTCTCGCCCGTGACGGAGAAAGAACCGTTCCAGGAACAGATCGTTCTCCAGCATTCCACGGCGGCAGCGCCAACGCAGTTTGCTCAGTGCCCGGTCGTCCAGCCGGGGTTCCGGGGCAAGCTTGGTCACAATCGGAGTCCTGATTGCCACCGACTCACACCGTCCGGTAAACCATCATCTCCTTGATCTTGCCGATTGCCATGGTCGGATTCAGCCCTTTGGGGCAGACATCGACACAATTCATGATCGTGTGGCACCGGAACAGGCGATAGGGATCTTCCAGGTTGTCCAGACGCTCACCTGTCGCCTCGTCGCGGCTGTCCGCGATGAAACGATATGCCTGCAGCAATCCGGCCGGCCCGACGAACTTGTCCGGGTTCCACCAAAAGCTGGGGCAGCTGGTCGAGCAACTCGCGCACAGGATGCACTCATAAAGACCGTTGAGCTCTTCGCGCTCCTGCGGACTCTGCAGTCGTTCCTTCTCGGGCGGCACGTTGTCGTTGATCAAGTAGGGTTTGATCGAGTTGTATTGGGTGAAGAACTGCGTCATGTCGACGATCAGATCGCGAATGACCGGCAGACCCGGCAAAGGTTTGAGTGTGATCACGCCGGGCAAAGTCAGCATGTTCGTCAGGCAGGCCAATCCGTTCTTGCCGTTGATGTTCATGGCGTCGGAGCCGCAGACACCTTCACGGCATGAGCGACGGAACGAAATACTGGGGTCGACAGCCTTGAGCTTCATCAAGGCGTCCAGCAACATGCGCTCATTGCCGTCGAGTTCGACCTCGATCGTCTGCATGTAGGGCTTGGTGTCCTTGTCGGGATCGTAGCGATAGATCTTGAACGTACGTTTTTGCATGTTGAACTCCGGTCAGGTCGGCGGGTGACAGCGTCACCAGCGCGATAGGGGGCACGATCAAATTCGGTAGCGCACTCAGAAAGTGCGAACCTTGGGCGGGACGGAATCGACTGTCAGCGGTTTGAGCTGCACCGCCTTGTAACGCAATTCGTTGCCCTCGCGGTACCACAGGCTGTGTTTCATCCACTGTGTGTCATTGCGGCCGTTGGGAAACTCCGGCGTATCGCCATAGTCGTCGACGGTATGGGCGCCACGGCTCTCGCGCCGGGCTGCTGCCGAGACGATGGTGGCCTGCGCTGCCTCGATCAAATTCTCGACCTCGAGTGCCTCGATGCGTGCCGTGTTGAATATCTTGGACTTGTCCTTGAGGTCAATGTTGGCCACGCGTTCGCGCAGTGCGGCAATCGCCGTCACGCCCTGGTCCAGCTTGGCCTGGGTTCGGAACACGCTGGCATGCTCCTGCATGGTGCTGCGAATGTCGTTGGCGACGTCTTGCGCGTATTCACCACCCTTGGCGTCATCGAGCCGGGCCAGGCGTATCTGCGTCTGATTGGTGGCGTCGGCCGGCAGTGGCTTGTGCACCTTGTTCTTGTTGTGGAATTCGACAATATGGTTACCTGCCGCGCGGCCGAATACCAGCAGGTCGAGCAGCGAATTGGTACCCAGGCGGTTGGCACCATGCACACTGACGCAGGAGCATTCGCCTACGGCGTACAGACCCTGCACCGGCGTGTTGTCGTTGCCGTCCTTCTGCATGACGACCTGACCGTTGATGTTGGTCGGAATGCCACCCATCTGGTAGTGGATGGTCGGCACCACGGGAATTGCCTCGCGCGTGACATCAACATTGGCGAAGTTGACGCCAATTTCGTGTACCGACGGCAGGCGCTTCATGATGGTGTCGGCGCCCAGGTGGTCGAGTTTGAGCAGAACGTAATCCTTGTTCGGACCACAGCCACGGCCTTCCTTGATCTCCTGGTCCATGCAGCGCGACACAAAGTCGCGTGGAGCCAGATCCTTGAGGGTCGGGGCATAACGTTCCATGAAACGCTCGCCGCTGCTATTGACCAGGATTGCACCTTCGCCACGGCAGCCTTCGGTCAGCAATACGCCGGCGCCGGCCACGCCGGTCGGGTGGAACTGCCAGAACTCCATGTCCTCAAGCGCCAGGCCCGCACGTGCGGCCATGCCCAGGCCGTCGCCGGTATTGATGAAGGCGTTGGTGGACGCCGCAAAGATGCGGCCAGCCCCGCCGGTGGCCAGCATCGTGGTCTTGGCTTCCAGGATGTGCAGTTCACCGGTTTCCATTTCCAATGCGGTCACGCCGACCACATCGCCTTCGGCGTCGCGGATCAGGTCGAGTGCCATCCATTCAACGAAGAAGGCGGTCTTGGCCTTGACGTTCTGCTGATAAAGCGTGTGGAGCATGGCATGACCGGTGCGGTCGGCAGCGGCACAGGCGCGCTCCACGGATTTCTCGCCGTAGTTGGCGGTGTGGCCGCCAAAGGGACGCTGGTAGATCGTGCCGTCCGGATTGCGGTCAAATGGCATGCCCATGTGTTCCAGGTCGTAGACAACCTTGGGCGCCTCACGGCACATGAATTCGATCGCGTCCTGGTCGCCTAGCCAGTCAGACCCCTTGACGGTGTCGTAGAAGTGGTAGTGCCAGTTGTCCTCGTTCATGTTGCCGAGCGAGGCGCCGATACCACCTTGCGCCGCGACGGTGTGCGAGCGTGTGGGAAACACCTTGGACAACACAGCCACATTGAGGCCGGCGCGGGCGAGTTGCAGCGACGCGCGCATCCCGGAGCCTCCGGCTCCCACGATAACGACATCGAATTTGCGTTTTGAGATGGATTTGGTCATGAACGGGGTCGCAATGTTGTAGGTTTTGCCGCTTGCGCATTAAAGCCGCCAGAGCACCTGAATGGCCCAGCCGGCACAGCCGACGAGCCAGGCAATGGAGAGCACCTGCAGCAGCAGGCGCACGGACACGGACTGCACGTAATCCATCCAGATGTCCCGAATACCTACCCAGACGTGGTAGAGCAGGGCCAGGATGACCACGAAGGTCAGGACTTTCATCCACTGGGCGGCGAAGATGCCAGCCCAGCCGTTGTATCCGAGTTCACCACGGGTCAGCAGAACCTGCGCCAGTACCACAAAGGTGAACACGGCCATCAGGCCAGCCGTGACACGCTGGCTGAGCCAGTCTCGCAGACCGTAATGCGCGCCGACAACGATGCGGCGGGTACCAAAATTAACTGCCATGAAACGTTTTCCTTTCAATCGGGGGTGCCACAGCATCTTTTGCGGATGGCAATCGGCAATAGCAAGTTACGATGGCTCATCAATACAAGTTGAACAGCTTGGCGCCCAGGATCACGGTCAGCAGGATGCTGAGGAGCAGTGTCGTGGCAGCCGAAATACGGCCGAACCCCTTGCTGACGGCAGCATGGCTCATGTCCATCCACAGGTGGCGCAGGCCGGCAATCAAGTGATGCAGATAGGCCCAAATCAACGCCAACGCAATCAACTTCAGGAACCAACCGCTGCCAACAGCACCAAAAGCGTGCATTAACCGTGAATAGGATATTTCCGAAGACACCGACATATCGAACATCCAGATGATGAACGGCAGCAGCAGAAACATCAGTGCACCGCTGATTCTGTGCAGGATGGAGACCAGGCCGGCCAAGGGAAGGCGATAGGTCGGCAAATCCTTGAAGGCGTTGATGTTGCGAAACACGGGGCGTGATGCGCGCGCGCTGGGGTCGAGTTCATTCATGGGTATGTGTTCTTGTCGGATCTGCGGGTTTCAGCTGATTGCGCCATGGGAAAAATTCTATTCGAACCTGAATCACTGACGCGGGGCTTGCGGCAAGCGCCCATTCGACCGAATAGGACTTTGCAAATCAAAATGCCGGCCTCATTGAAGTTCGTTGCGATAGTAGTGCTTGTCGGTCCGGTACAGGCCACGACGCATTTCCATCGGGTTTCCATCATAGGTGAAGGCCACTCGCTCGACGCTCAAAAGCGCGGTGGCGGTTGTCACCTGCAGCAAGCGGGCCTGGTCGTCGTCCGGCAGAACAGCCCGGATCTGCTCCTGCGCCCGCACCATGCGCACGCCGAATTCGGTTTCAAACAAGGCGTACATCGGTCCGTCGTAGGCGGCAAGTCGCGATGCAGTAAGTCCCTTGAACGGTGCGCCCGGCAGCCAGATGTCTTCCAGGATGGTGGGTTCATGCGCCAGCGACAACACCCGTCGAACCTGTAATACCGCGTCGCCTGTATGCAGGGCAAGCGCCCGCGCCACGTCAGCGCTGGCGCGCAGGCGCCGGCAATCGATGATTTCACGCTCGGCGGGCCCCTCCTGACCCACATCGCCGAAGTCGGGCACCAACTTGAGAAAGCGATACTGGACATGTTGCTCGGAATGCGTGGCCACAAAGGTTCCTTTGCCCTGTCGCCGCACCAACAGGTTCTCGGAGGCCAGTTCGTCGATCGCCTTGCGTACGGTGCCCTGGCTGACGCGAAATCGCACAGCCAGGTCCATCTCGCTCGGGATGGATTCGCCGGGTTTCCATTCTCCGGCCTGCAGACTCTTGAGAATCAGCCCCTTGATCTGCCGATAAAGCGGGCTGAACGACGGCGCGCCAGCACCGGCCGTGGTGAATGGCAGGTCTTTGGCGGGGTCGATGGGGGGTGTGGTCTGCATGGCAATCGGGCTTGCGCGGCCAGCACGAAGCAGGGCGCGAAATTCGGTTGAATCATATCTTATATAAGACATAAGACAAATTGACGGAGCAGGAAGTTCAAAGGTAAACTTGTCGGGTTTTGGCAGGACGGCAGGCGTTTCATGTCGGCTCCCTGTTCCGGTTTCCTCACTTTTCTGGAGTCATGATCATGAGTAAAAAGCCCGTTCGCGTTGCTGTCACAGGTGCCGCGGGTCAGATCGGATATGCGCTGCTGTTTCGTATTGCCAGTGGCGCCATGCTGGGTGCTGACCAGCCAGTGATCTTGCAGTTGCTGGAGATCCCTGACGAAAAGGCGCAAAACGCCCTCAAGGGTGTGATGATGGAGCTTGAAGACTGCGCCTTCCCGCTGCTGGCCGGGATGGAGGCCCACAGCGACCCCA
>JBKJRR010000227.1:0-5727 GCA_046594635.1 Burkholderiaceae bacterium | reverse complement strand
CGAGTTGAGCGGCCAGCAGAATGTCTTCCTTGCGAGCCTCGGCGGTCACCATCAGGATCGGAATGTGCTTGAGTGCTGCATCCTTCTTGGCCTCGGCCAGGAACTCCAGCCCGTTGATGTTGGGCATGTTGATGTCGCACACGACGAAATCGAATTTGCCTTTGCGCAACTTCGCCAACGCTGATTTGCCGTCTTCGGCTTCCTCCATCTCCGTGAAGCCACTCTCTTTGAGCAGATTGCACACGATCCGCCGCATGGTCGAGAAATCGTCGACGACCAGGAAGCGCAACTCATCGGCCATGGCGTAAAAATCCGTTGCTCACGGTCCTGATTATCACCATGGTGCTGGAGCGGCTCGATCAGCGGCGCACAGACGCACTGGCGACTGGCGCAGGCGCTTCGGCCGGTTGTTCGACGGGTGTCCGGGCGCGGCCCAGCAGGCGTTCTTCGGCCTCCCGTGTCATGACCAGAATACTGATGCGCCTATTCACCGGGCTCAGCGGGGATTGGGGCTCGAGCAGATTGCTTGACGCCATGCCGGTGACCCGCGCCAGCTTGTCGTCGGGCATGCCGGCGGAAACCAGTTCGCGGCGCGATGCGTTGGCGCGGTCAGACGAAAGCTCCCAGTTGCTGTAACCGCGTTCGCCGCTGCCATAGGGGCTGGCGTCGGTGTGGCCATCCAGACTGATCTTGTTTTCGACACCGTTGAGTGCACTGCCGATTTCGCGCAGGATGTCGCGCATGTAGACCTTGACCAATGCGCTGCCGACATCAAACATCGGTCGGTTCTGGTCGTCGACGATCTGGATCTGCAGGCCGTCGGGCGTGATTTCCAACCGGATCTGCGCCTGGAACTCGGCCAGCTTGGGACTGTTGGCAATGAGCGTACTGATCTTGTCGCGCAAAACCGCAAGTTTGCGATTGTCCTGCTTGGCCAGTTCGGCCCGCGCCGCATCGGACGCCGCCTTGCGCGCAATCGGGTCGTTCGGGTCACCCCTTGCATTCTGGCCGACTTCCTTGGTCAGGTCGGCGCCGCCGCCCTGGATCACGCTGCTGCTGGCACCCGCGCCCGATCCGCCCATCATCGACACTTTCAAAGGCGAGGAAAAGTAGTCGGACAAGCCCTTCTTGTCGCCCTCGCTGGTGGAGCCAAGCAGCCACATCAGCAGGAAGAACGCCATCATCGCGGTCACGAAGTCGGCGTAGGCGATCTTCCAGGCGCCGCCGTGCACCGCATGGCCGCCCTTCTTGACCCTCTTGATGATGATCGGCTGGAGTTTCTTGGCGTCGGTTGCCATGGCGTTTGCAGTTCCGCGGTGTGCTTATTTCTTGCCGCGAACGTGGGCTTCGAGCTCGGCAAAACTGGGTCGTTCGGTCGAGAACAGGACCTTGCGGCCGAATTCGATTGCGGTGGCGGGGTTGTAGCCCTGCATGCTGGCCAGCAACGTGGTCTTGATGCACTGCAACTCCTTGCTCGCATCCTCAGACTTCTGTTCCAGCAGGCCGCCCAGCGGTTCGACGACCGCATACGCCAGCAAAATGCCCAGGAAGGTCCCGACCAGCGCCGATGCAATCATGCCGCCCAGCACGGCCGGGGGCTGGCCGACCGAGCCCATGGTGTTGACCACGCCCAGCACCGCGGCCACGATGCCGAAGGCCGGCAGGCCGCCGGCGAGTCGTGCAATGGCGGCGATCGGTGCATGCGCTTCCTGGTGGTGGGTGTCGATTTCGCTGTCCATCAATGATTCGATCTCATGGGCGTTGAGGTTGCCGGAGACCATCATGCGCAGGTAGTCGGTCATGAACTCGACCACATGGTGGTCGCCGCCCACGGTCGGGTATTTGTTGAAGATCTCCGACTCATGCGGGGTCTCGACGTCCTTCTCGATCGCCATCAGCCCTTCCTTGCGGGCTTTCTGCAGGATGTCGTAGAGCAGCGCCATCAACTCCAGGTAACGGTCCTTGGTGTATTTTGAGCTCTTGAGCGCCTGCGGAATCAGCGCAATCGTGGCCTTGAGCACCTTGGGCTGGTTGTTGACCACGAAGGCGCCCATGGCCGCCCCCAGGATGGTGATCAATTCGAACGGAAGCGCGGTCAAAATGACCTGAATGTTGCCGCCGTGGAAGATGTACACCCCGAAGATGCACGCCATGGCGACGACGTAGCCGATGATTACTAACATGGGTGCGGGGTAGGTGCTAAGTGCATCGCCGACAGATCGCCATCGGCACGGTTGTGATGTCTCATTCTATGAAATTGCCGATACCCCAAAAGTCGAAAAGGGGCCTGATTGGGCCCCTTTATGCCGGATTGACCGGGCATGCGCACGAAAACCGTGCGTTTCAGTGCAACAGAATTCCGCCAACTGCCGCACTTTTGCCGGCGCGTGCCGGTGGTTCGCACAGCCCGCAGACGAAGTGGCGTGCGTTCTCGTACGGCTCCGTGACGAAATGGCCGCCACAACGAGAGCATGGCGTCATCGTCAGCATCTGATTGTTGACGAACTTCACCAGGCGCCAGGCGCGCGTGATCGATAACAGCGGCTCGACATCGCAGCAGGTGATTTGCTCGCTGTACAGCTTGTAGGCTTTCATCACTGCGTCGATATCGTCCAGCGCGCTGACCTTGCACAAGTACTGGTAAGTGTTGAGGAAAAGCGAGGCGTGGATATTGGGCTGCCAGGTCAGAAACCAGTCGGTCGAGAATGGCAACTGCCCCTTGGACGGCGAACGGCCGGCCACCTCCTTGTAAAGGCGCAGCAGCCGCTCATACGACAGGCTGGTCTCGCTCTCGAGCACCTGCAGCCGCGCACCAAGCTGGATCAGCGCCACGGCACGGGTGATTTCGATCGAATCGTTCAGGACGCTTTTGGTGGCCATGGTGCTTTTCGGGTCAGGGGGATGGGATGCGGCATGTAAGGCAAGGCCTTACATGCTCTCGGCATACCGGCCCGACATCAGGATGTTGGCATGCAGCCGGCTGGTCGCATCGTTGTTCACTTTGCTGGTGGTGTGATTGGTCAGCAAGTTCCACACGATGTCGTCATCGACGCGGAAACGGCACAGCAGCATGTTGCCCGATGCGATCTTCAGGATTTGCGCGGGTGACAGGGCGGCGATCAGATCGGCCGACTCCTCGGACATGCCCAGACGGAACAGCGCTTCGGCGCGGTCCGAGCGGATCAGATTCTGCGCCAGCATCAGGTAGGTGAGGTTGGCTTCGCGGATCTCGGCAAGTATCTGATCGTTGGTCATGAAGGTTTCCTGTCAGTGGCAAGGCCATGGGGCATCGCATGGGACTGATTCTGATCGGTGGTCCAGAAACTTGAATCGGAAAACGGATGTGTGTCTTGTCAGGGTTTGGTATCGCGTATGTAAGGGTATGCGGTGTGCCGATGGGCCCAATGCGCAAATTGGTTGGAAATCCGAGGCCTTTTCGGGCGATTGGCCGTTGGCACGGCGCATAAGCTTGAGGCTTGGAATGGCGGCATGTGCTGCGTCGCGATGCGCGTGCGCATCGCGTGAAGGCGAATGGGATGGTCTTCTCTGCCGATTCCCGGAGCGACTCGCCACATATTGAATCACCCGAGGTTGACGGTCGTGATGCCAGCGAGCATGTCAAATTGGAAGGGACATATTTATGACCGAGACGGCCGAAACTGACGTGAACGATGCCCAATTGCAAGAGGCAGTTGCACGGTCGGTGCAACAAGCGATGGAAGTGGCGCTGGAGTGTCATCGAGCCGGCTATTTGCCCCAGGCTGAGGACGCGTACCGAGCGATCCTGGGTGTGGCCCCGGAACATGCCGATGCCAATCACAATCTGGCGGTCATCGCGTTGCAGTCAGGGCATGCGGCGGCCAGTGTCGCTTTGTTTCGCAAGGCGCTCGATAGCCAACCCGAAAATCTGACCTACTGGCTGAGTCTGTTCGATGCGATGTTGCAGTGCGGAGATATCGCCGCGGCCACAGATGCGCTGGAGCGCAAGCGATGTGCAGGATTGTCGGCGGCCAATATCGATGAAATGATTGAACGGATCGTCGCGCTTCGTTATGAAAATGCGGCTGCCAGGCAGCCCGTTGACGTCGTTTCGTCTCGACCCGGTGCGGCACAGATGGCCGAGATCACGCAGCTTTTTGCAGCCGAAAAATTGGAGCAAACCTTGGATCGCGCCGCAGTGTTGGTGCGTCGCTTCCCGGGTGACGCATTCGGCTGGAAGGTGCAGGGCGCAGCGCTGATCAATCTGGGGCGATGTGGCGAAGCCATGATGTCACTGCGCCGGGCAGTTGAACTTGCACCGCAAGATACCAGCGCGCTGAGCAACTTCGGTTTTGCCTTGCAGGTTCAGGGCTGCCTGGTGGATTCCGAGGTCCATCTGCGGCTGGCGCTGCGATATCAGCCGGATTTCGCCGCCGCGCAGGTGAACCTGGGTGCGACATTGCTGCGACAGGACCGATATGAAGATGCCGCGAAATGCTTCATGCGCAGCTTGGAGATTGAACCTGGCTATTTGCCGGCATATAACCATCTGGCACAGGCCAACGAGGAGTCGGCACACCTGATTCAGGCACTGGCCTGTTACCGCAAGACCTTGGAGATTTACGCATCGCAGAGCGCTGAAGGACGTGCAGAGTTCCATTTGCAGGGCATTGCCTATGCGCACCAGGGCGTCAGCAGCACCCTGGCCAAGCTGGCCGATTACACGCTTGTAGCCGAGCAGACCGACAAGGCCATCGCTTTGCTGCCGCAAGACCGTGTGTTGTGGGAAAGACGCCTGTACAACCTCTCCTACCACCCGGATATGACTGCGGCCGACATCTTCGCCCAGTTCGTGCGATGGGGCGATCGGTTTGCAATTCCGCAGGACGACTTTTCGCGGCACGACCGAGCGCCCGGGCGTCGCATCAAAGTGGGATACGTGTCGCCCGATTTTCGGCGTCATACCTCGCGCTTCTACTTTTATCCGTTCTTTTCCAATCACAACCATGATGTGGTCGAGTTGTACGCCTACTCCAATGTCAAGGCCGAAGACGACATCACTGCACGCTTCCGTGGCTGCTTCGACCATTGGCGGGATATTCGCAGCCTGGATGACGAGGAGGCTGCGGCGCTGATACGCGCCGACGGCATCGACATCCTTGTCGACGCCTGCAACCACATGCGTGACGACCGGTTGGGTGTATTTGCGCTCAAGCCGGCCCCGATCCAGGCGACGTGGCTGGGGGCTGCCTGGACAACCGGGTTGAAAGCTGTGGACTATGTCCTGTTTGACCGGCACATCGCACCGCCAGAAACACTGGCCCGCGAGAACATCGTGCGACTGGCCCATTGCTTCGTGCCGTTTCAGCCGCTCGATGTCACCGACGAGCCCAAGCCTCCTCCGTGTGTTCGCAATGGCTACATCACATTCGCCTATTCCGGACGGACAGAGCGCCTGAATCACCGTACCTTCAGGGTCTGGGGCGAGATCTTGCGACGCATGCCGACCGCTCGCCTGACGCTGGATTTCCGCCATTTTTCGATCCCCGAGAACCGGAACCATTTTCTTCAGTTGATGCAGGCCCAGGGAGTCGACACGGGTAGGGTGAGCATGCGCAACAGCAAGAATATTTTCCAGGGGCTGCACGATTTTGACGTTTTGCTTGATTGTTTTCCGCACAGTGGCGGCACCATGTTGCTTGATGCCTTGTGGATGGGGGTGCCGGCGCTGACACTTGCCGGCAGGCC